>JAYTAJ010000579.1:0-8842 GCA_043737575.1 Myxococcales bacterium
GAGGCGCTCGACTCCCTTCGGGAGCCTCACGGCCTCTGGTAGTCGACCAGCTCGATCACGACGTCGCCGAGCTCGGTCTTGGCGACGACGCGGAACGGCACGCGGTCGGCGTCGTCGGACAGCCACACCGAGAACGTCCGCGGCTTGCGCGCCGGATCGATCGTCAGGTTGGCGTGGGCCCGCGTCGCGATCCCGTCGATGCGGATCGCCGGCTGGTTGCCGACGTAGGTGTCGATCACCTCGGGCTCGGCCATCGTCATCGCCGCGCGCCAGACCCGGCGACCGCCGAGCACCCACAGCGTGCGCTCGGTGCCGGGCGCGGCGTCCCAGACCCGCAGCTCGATCATCGCGCTGTGGGCGTCGTGGATCGCCTCGGCGCCGAAGTCGTAGTGCAAGGTCAGCGGATCGCCCTTCTTCGGCGTGTACGCCAGGGTCGCGGTGTTGCCGACGTAGGTCGTCTCGGAGTGGTAGTCGCGCGGGTTGGCGCGCACGTCCGACGTGGTCGCGAGCGGCGCGCGGGTCGCGAGGTCGAGGATCGTGGTCGCCTCGTCGCGGATGTCCTTCACCAGCGCCAGCGCGCCGGCCGAGCGCAGCCGCGACGCCAGCACGATCGTGGTGCGGCCGTCGCGCGTCGTCGGCTCGCCGGTCGTGAAGCTGGCCTCGCCGCCCAGCACGCCCGCGAGCCGGACCTCGAAGCGCATCGTCTCGCCCGGGTGGATCGCCTCGAGCGGATCGGCGACCGCGTCGATCGGCTCGACTGGCTCGGCGACGTCGCCGAGCGATCCGCCACACGCGGCGGCGCCGACGACGATCGCGGTCCAGGCAGCGCGGCGCATGATCATGGGATGAACGACGATCGTAGCGCGCGCCATGTTCATTCGCCGTGTGCGTTCGTGGGTAGCGTTGTAGGTTGGGACCATGGCGATCGGCATCACGCTCGGCGACCCCGCCGGCATCGGGCCGGAGGTGGTCGCGGCCGCGCTGGCAGGAACGTCCGCCGCGGTCCGCCGTGACGTGATCGTGTTCGGGGATCGCGACGTGCTGGCGCGCGGCGCCCGCGCGGTCGGCGTGCTCCTCGACGGCGCGCTCGCGATCGAGGGGGTGACGATCGACGGGGTGGTCCCGGGCCAGCCCGACGAGCACAGCGGCACGGCCCAGGTCGCGTGGCTCGACGCGGCGATCGCGGCGGCGCTGGCCGGGCGGGTCGACGCGCTGGTGACCGCGCCGATCTCGAAGACCTGGGCGCGGCGGGCCGGGCTCGCGTTCCCCGGCCACACCGAGCTGTTGCAGGCGCGGTTCGGCGCCGCCGAGGTCGCGATGACCTTCGTCGGGCCGCGCCTGGTGGTCGCGCTGGCGACGGTGCACGTGCCGCTCGCCGAGGTGTCGGCGCACCTCGATCGCGATCGCATCGTCGCGGTCGGCGTCTTGCTCGCGGGCGCGCTCGCACGCGAGCTCGGTCGGCCCGCCCCGGTGCGCATCGGCGTGGTCGGGCTCAACCCCCACGCGGGCGAGGGCGGGTTGCTCGGGCGCGAGGAGGGCGAGGTGATCGCGCCCGCGGTCGCGGCGCTGGCCGCGCGGCTCGGCGCCGCGGCGATCGTGACCGGACCGCTGGTGCCCGACGCCGCGTTCCGCGACGCCGTCGACGGGCGCTACGATGGGCTGGTCGCGATGTATCACGATCAGGCGCTCATCCCGGTGAAGGTCGTCGACTTCGAGCTCGCGGTGAACGTGACGCTCGGCCTGCCGATCGTCCGGACCTCGCCCGATCACGGCACCGCCTACGATCTCGCGGGCACCGGGCGGGCGCGCTCGGCGAGCACCTCGGCGGCGCTGGCGCTGGCGATCGCGATGCGCGCCGCGCGTCGGACCGCGCCATGATCGCGCGCGCGATCGTCGTCGCCGCCACGATCGTCGCGACCACCGCGCACGCCGACGACGCGCCGACCCCGGCCGGGCTCGGCTGGCCCGCCGACACCGCCGCGCTCGCGGTGATCGCGACCACCCACGTCCGCGCCGAGGCCCGGATCAAGGCGGCGCCGCTCGGCAAGATCGTCGCCGGCACCGTGGTCGGGTGGACCGCGCTCGCGACGGGCGATCGACGCTGCCGGGTCTGGGTCGCGATCGCGCCGACCGGCTGGATCTGCGCGACCGCGGTGGCCCCGACGACCGCGGCGATCGGCGGCGAGGCGCTGCCGCGCGTCGAGCCGGGCGCGATCCTGCCGGGCGAGTACTTCGACGTGACCTGGGACGACACGCCGGCGTACGCGAGCGCGGTGGCGGTGCGCGCAGGCGATCCCCGCGAGCTGCTCGCGGCGCGGGTGATGGTGCGCAGCCGCGGCACCATCGAGCTCGACGGCGTCGCCTACCTGCAGACCGGCAAGGGCCTGGTGCCCGCCCTCGAGACGACGCCGCTCGAGCCGTCGACCTTCGCAGGCGTCGAGGTCGGCGCCGGCCCGTGGCCGCTGGCCTTCGTCGCGCCGCACCACCCGGCGATCGTCCGCGCCGCGCCCGCCGCCGACGCCGCGCGGATCGATCAGCGCGACCCGCGCGCGGTGGTCGCGGTTCGCCGCGAGCAGGGCGGCTGGGTCGAGATCGCCGACGGCGCGTGGATCGCGGCGACCGCGCTGCGGATCGTGCGGCCGGCGCCGCCGCCGACCGGCCTGGCGCCCGACGCGGCGTGGATCGACGTCGATCTCGACGAGCAGACCCTGGTCGCCTACGTCGGCGCGACGCCGATCTACGCGACCCTGGTGTCGACCGGCCGCCGCGACGGCACCACGCCGGTCGGCGTCTATCGCATCCGCGCCAAGGCGGCGACCACGCGCATGACCGCCGAGGCCGGCGAGCGCAGCCGCTACGACGTCGGCGCGGTGCCGTGGGCGCTGCGCTTTCGCAGCGGCCTGTACGTGCATGCCGCGTACTGGCACGACGGCTTCGGTGATCGGCGTAGCCATGGATGTATCAACCTGGCGCCGCGGGATGCCCGGAAGCTCTACGACTGGACCGCGCCGATGGTACCGGCGGGGTGGTCGGAGCTGGAGATCGCCGCGGCCGACGGCACCGTGCTGCGGGTGCGCGATCGCGCGCATCCCGATCCGGCGTGGTTCGACTACCTCGCCGAGGGTAAGCCCCGGCGCAAGCGTCGGTGACGCGCGCTTGTGACCCGCGCGGCCCGCGCGTAGCATCACCCCGGGATGAGTGCCGATCGGCAAGACCGGCTGCGCCGTCGCGTCGGCGCCGCCGACGTGACCGTCGCTCGGTCGTCATCGTCGTCGACCGAAGGCGACGCCGGCGTCACGGTGCGCGGCATGCCGGGCGCGCGGCCGCGGTCGGGCGACGATCACAGCGGGGACGCGCCGCTCGCCGATCCGATCGGCCACACCATGCCGAGCTTCCCCGGCCGTCCGGTCCGGCCGTCGGCGCACTCGGCGATCACGGTGCCGGGCTTCGACACCGACGTGCGCGCGACCTCGGCCGAGATCGCCGCGCGGGTCCGGGCCCGACCCCCGGAGTTTCCGCTGCCGCACTCGGATCGCTACGAGTGCGTGCGGTTCCTCGGCGAAGGCGGCATGGGCAAGGTGTTCCTCGCCCGCGATCTGCGGCTCGGTCGCGAGGTCGCGATCAAGTTCGTGCGCGGCGACAACCGCGATCACACGCTGCGGCTGCTCGCCGAGGCGCGGGCGCAAGCCCAGGTCAACCACGATCGGGTGTGCAAGGTCTACGAGGTCGACGAGGTCGAGGGCGAGGTCTTCATCGCGATGCAGTACATCGACGGTGAGCCGCTCAGCGCGCTGACCAAGGAGCTCACCGTCGAGCAGAAGGTGCTGGTGATGCGCGACGCCAGCGAGGGCGTCCACGCCGCGCATCGGGTCGGCATCATCCACCGCGATCTCAACCCCAACAACATCATGGTCGAGCGCGATCAGGATGGTCGGCTCCGGCCCTACGTCATGGACTTCGGGCTCGCGCGCGATCGCAAGGAGGGCGCGACCGAGACCGGCACGGTGATGGGCACGCCGCACTACATGTCGCCCGAGCAGGCGCGCGGCGAGGTCGGTCGGCTCGATCGCCGCGCCGACGTCTACAGCCTCGGCGCGTCGCTGTACGTCGTGCTCACGGGGGTTCAGCCGATCCCGGGCGACAACGGCCTGGTGGTGCTCAACAACATCCAGCTGGTCGAGCCGCGGCGGCTGCGCGCGATCGATCGCGACATCCCGATCGATCTCGAGGCGATCGCGCTGAAGTGCCTCGAGAAGGAGCGCTCGGCGCGCTACGACTCGGCGCGGGCGCTCGCCGAGGATCTCGGCCGGTTCCTCGACGGCGAGGCCGTGCTCGCCAGCCGGGCCGGGCTCGGCTATCGCCTGCGCAAGCGGATCCGCAAGCACTGGCGGGCGCTGGCGGTGACGCTGGTGGTCGCGACCGTGCTCGGCCTCGCGGTGGCGTGGGGCGTGAACGCGCGCCGCGAGGTCGCCGAGCGCGAGCGCCTGGCGCGGCGCTTCACCGAGCGGGTCGAGGCGATCGAGGCGAGCGCGCGCTACTCGGCGCTGTCGCGGTTGCACGACATCCGCGACGACCGGGCGCAGCTGCGCCTGCGCATGGCCGAGCTCGCCGCCGACGTCGCGCGCGCCGGATCGATCGCCCGCGGCCCCGGCCACTACGCGCTCGGCCGCGGCTACCTCGCGCTCGGCGATCGCAAGCAGGCGCGGCGCGAGCTCGAGGAGGCGTGGCAGGCCGGCTACCGCGAGCCGCGGGTCGCCTACGCCCTGGCGCTGGTGCTCGGCGGCGAGTACCGCGATCAGCTCGCCGCGGTCGAGCGCATCCCCGACCAGGAGCAGCGCGAGGCCCGCAAGCGCGTCATCAACGCCCAGTACCGCGACCCCGCGGCGGCGTACCTGAAGCAGATCCGCGGCGCGCTGTCGACCGAGTACGTCGCCGCGCTGCTGGCGTTCTACGAGGAGCGCTACGACAACGCGCTCGAGCGGCTCGACGCGATCAGCGGCCAGACCGCGTGGTTCTACGAGGTCCCCGAGCTGCGCGGCGACGTCTTGCGGGCCCGCGCGATCGCGGCGAGCCGGGTCGGTGGTCGCGAGCGCGCGCTCGCCGATCTCGAGGCCGGGCGCCAGGCCTACGCCGCGGCGACCGCGACCGGCGAGAGCGTGCCCGAGCTCCACGCCGCCCAGGCCGAGCTCGAGGCGTCGGCCTTCGAGCAGGGCCTGTACACCGAGGCCGACGTCGAGGCGCCGTTCACCCGCGGCGTCGCCGCGACCGCCCGCGCGCTCGCCGCGATGCCCGATCACGTGGCGGCGCTGGTGATCGAGGCCAGCCTGTGCCGGATGATGGCGGTGCACCGCGGCACCAGCGGCGTCGCGATCGACGATCTGTTGCAGCGCGCCCTCGCCGCCGCCAACCGCGCCGCGCTGGTCGATCCCAACAGCTCGGCGGCGTGGCTGGAGCTGTCGCGCACCTACTGGGCGTGGGCCGAGGATCGCCAGCGCCGCAACGAGGATCCGGTCGATCAGCTACGCCACGCGGTCGCGGCCTCCGACCGGGTCGCCGACGACGCCCGCGACTCCACGTTCCTCATGGCACGCGGGCTGATCTTCAAGGTCTGGGCCGATCACCAGGACAGCGTCGGCGCGCCGTCCGAGGACAACCGCGGCAAGGCGATCGAGGCCTACGAGCGCGCGCTGGCGCTGGCGCCGAGGGCGGTCGGGTCGCGCATCAACCTCGCGGCCAACTACCTCAACCGCGCGACCGCGCCGCGCGCCACCGATCCCGACGGCGATCTGAAGGCGGCGGCGGCGGCGCTCGACGCCGCGCTCGCGATCAACCCGCGCCACGCCGCGGGCCACTACTTCGCCGGCAGCGTCCTCGAGCAGATCGCGCAGCGGGCCTGGGCTCGTGGCGGCGATCCGCGCCCCGACCTCGCCCGCGCCCTCGGCCACTACCGGGCCGGGATCGAGAGCAAGCGCGACCTGCCGTACCTGCACAACGGCGCCGGGACGATCCTGCTCGATCAGGCGACCGACACCTGGGATCGCGGCGGCGATCCCGAGCCGCTGCTCGCCGAGGCCCGCGCCACCTTCGAGACCGCGATCGAGGTCGCGCCCGATCAGGTCTACGCCTACAACAACCTCGGCGTGGTGCTGCGGCGCCGCGCCGGGTTCCAGCGCGCCAGCGGCGACGATCCCACCGAGGCGGCGCGCGCCGCGGCGGCGGTGTTCGAGCAAGCCCTCGCGCGCAGCCCGAACGAGTCGTCGCACCTCTTGAACCTCGGCCACACCCGCTACCTCCTCGCCGCCGCTGCGCTCGACCTCGGCCGCGATCCGACACCGAGCCTGGTCGCGGCCGAGGCGGTGTTCGCCAAGGCCCTGGCGCAGAACCCGACCGACGGCGACGCGCACCTCGGCCGGGCCTCGACCTTGGGGGTGCGGGCCCAGCTCCAGGCGCGGCGCGGCCCGGGCAACGATCGCGACTTCGAGGCCGCGGCGGCGGCGTTCGCCCACGCGCTCACCCTCGCGCCCGAGGATCAGGACGCGCAGCTCGAGGCCGCGCACTTCGATCGGGTGTGGGCGGCGTGGCGGGTCAGCGCCCGCCGCGACGCGCAGCCGGCGCTCAGCCGTGGGCTCGAGCGCGTCGACCTGCTGCTGGCGCAGCGACCGACCTGGGCCGCGGCCCAGGTGCTGCGCGGCAGCCTGCTCGTGCTCCAGGCCCAGGCGACGACCGCGCTCGATGCGCGTCGCGCCGCGGCGACGCGGGCGGTCGCCGACTTCACCGCGGCGTTCGCGACCAACGCCCACCTGCAGCAGGTGTGGCGGCCGCAGGCGACGCGCGCCGCGCAGCTGGCGGCGTCGCCGTGATCCACCAGCGTCTCAGAGCATTGGTCAGAACTGCGATTCCGACTCGACTCCCAGACCGGATTCGGTCCTCGGTTCCCTCGGATCTCAGTCGTTGACGATGACGTTGACGTTGCCGGTCGTGGTGCCGCCCTTGTGGACGTACTTCAGACCGTAGTCGTACGGCGCGGCGGGCGGAACCCACGGCGTGCGGATCGTGATGTCCAGATCGATGTCGCCGGTGGCGGTCGTGATCTGGATGGTCCTGGTGTCGCCGCTGGCGGTCGTGAACAAGATCGTGTCGCCGAGGTGTGCCTGCGTCGACTTGGGCACGAAGTCCGGCGGGTTCTTGTCGTCGGTCAGCGTGATCTCGTGGCTTTCCGGTTCAGTCATGCATTCCCCCCTGGTTGAGCATTACGACGTCGTCGCGATCGGGATCAGAACAGCGCGCGCAACGCGCCGAGGTCGCTGAGGATCACCTTGCGACCGTCGGTGACGATGAAGCGCTTGCGCTTGAACTGCGAGAGCGTGAGCGACACGGTCTCGCGGGTGGAGCCGATCAGGTTGGCGAGCTCCTGGTGCGTGATCTTCATCGCGACCAGCTTGCCGCGGGCATCGTCGACGCCGTACTCGTCGGCGAGCTTGATCAGCTGCTCGGCGAGCTTGGCCGAGACGTCGCGGAACACCAGCGCCTCGAGCTTGTTCTCGAGATCATGTCGGCGCGCGATGACGTGGCGGGCGACGCCGATCGCCAGCGACGCGTGGACCGCGAGGATGCGCTCGAAGTCGGCGCGATCGATCTCGGCGAGCAGCGCGGTCTCGACCGCCTCCGCCATCTCGGTGCGCGCGGCGATGCCGACCAGGCAGGTCTCGCCGAACATCTCGCCGGGACCGCAGTAGCCGAGCGTCAGCGACTTGCCGTCGCGGGTGACCTTGCAGATCTTCACCCGGCCGCCGCACACGAAGAAGATCGACTTGCTGGCGTCGCCGGGGAGGTACACCACCTCGCGGCGCCGCACCTCCTTCATCTCGACCCGCTCCGACAACCGGCCCAGCACCTCGGGGCCGGCCTCGGCGAGGAGGGCGACCTTCTTCAGGTACCACAGGGTTCGCTTGGGATCGGTCACGAGGCCAACGTACCAGACCCCGCGCGGTCGTGGGCGCGCGGGGAACCCGATCTCCAGACCACCGCGAGCCCGCTGCACGCGAGCGCACCGGCCACCGCCAGGCTGGCGGCGGGCGCGCGATCGATCAGCGCCGACAGTCGCGGCGCGAGGCCGACGCCGAGGACGAGGACGATGAGGTTGTTGGTCGCGTGCAGCGCGATCGGCGGCCACAGCGAGCCCGACCACAGCGCGCACAGCCCGGCGGCGACGCCGAGGATCGCGGTCGCCGCGATGCGCGCGGGCTCGACGTGGAGGATCGCGAACAGCGCGGTCGCGATCGCGATCGCGATCGCGCGGCCGACCCCGGGCGCGAGGCCGCCGAGCAGGAGGCCGCGGTGGGTCAGCTCCTCGCCGACCGACGGCACCACGACCAGCGTGACGATCAACAGCGCGAGGTTGGGCTGGCCGCCGAACAGCTGCCGGGTCAGCTCCTCGACCGCGGCCTCGCGGTGGGTCGACTCGACGATCGCGGCGCCGACCGTCAGCGCGATCAGCCACAGCCCCGCCGCTGCGATCACCGCGCCGACGATCGCGCCCGGCCGCGGCGCGATCAGGCCGAGCTGCGCGAGCGGCACGCGATGCAGGCGCGCCACCGCGATCGGCACGACGGCGAAGCCGAGGGTCCCGGCGATCGCGCTCTCGATCCGGCCGGTCCCGATCACCAGCGCCACCGACAGCACGGTGGCGACCGCCAGCGCGTACGCGATCAGCGTCAGGCCCGTCGGCAGGGGCGCGCCGTCGCCGTGGTACACACGACGGGTGAAGTTCTGGGCCGGGCTCGCCATCGGAGCTGCGCTGGGCGCCGCCGCAATGTACCTCGGCCTGCATCCGCCCTGGCGC
>JAYTAJ010000580.1:0-1610 GCA_043737575.1 Myxococcales bacterium
GTGCAGAAGGACTTCTGCTTCCCCGAGGGCAGCCTCTACGTCGCCGGCCGCAACGGCACCGGCGCCGTCGACGACTCGCGCCGCATCGCCGAGCTGATCTACCGCAACCTGCCCGCGATCACCGACATCACGACGACGATGGACACCCACTTCGCGTTCCAGATCTTCTCGCCGTCGTTCTGGCTCGACGCCAGCGATCAGCCGCTGACCGCGCACCGCGTGATCACCGCCGACGAGCTCGGCCGCGGCGTGGTGCGTCCCAATCCCGCCGTCGCGAAGTGGCTGTGTGGCGGCAACTACGCCTGGCTCACCAAGCAGGTGCGCTTCTACTGCGAGGAGCTCGAGAAGTCCGGCAAGTACCAGCTGTACCTGTGGCCGCCGCACTGCCTGCTCGGCTCCGACGGTCACGCCCTCGCCGGCGTGGTCCACGCCGCGCGGCTGTTCCACGCGTTCAGCCGCGGCGCGCAGTCGTGGGTCGAGGTCAAGGGCGGCAATCCGCTGACCGAGAACTACTCGGTGCTGCGGCCCGAGGTGCTGGCGCGGTTCGACGGCCAGCCGCTCGGCCAGCGCAACACCGGCTTCGTCAAGACGCTGCTCGGCGCCGACGCGGTCGCGATCGCCGGGCAGGCCGCCAGTCACTGCGTGAAGAGCACGATCGACGATCTGCTCACCGAGATCGTCGCGATCGATCCGGCGCTGGCGAAGAAGGTCTATCTGATCACTGACTGCATGTCGGCGGTGACCGTGCCCGACGGCAACGGTGGCTTCGCGGTCGACTTCACCAGCGCCGCCGACGCCGCGCTGCAGCGCTTCGCCGACGCTGGCATGCACCTCGTCCGCTCCACCGACCCACTGGCGTCCTGGCCGGGCTTTTGAAAGGACATCGATCATGAGCAACTCGAAGAACGACCATCGGCCCAAGGGCACCGCCACCAAGCTGCTCGACGACGCCCACAAGGCCGGCGCGCTGTCGACCGCGTCGCTGTACGCGCTCGACGTCGTCGATCTCGGCGCGCAGATCCAGGCCGGCCTCGGCATCGCGATCGACGACGTCGCCGCCAGCGAGGTCGTGCTGGTGACGATGATGCCCGACGACTCGTCGTCGATCGCCACCGCGGGCAACACCGCGGCGGTGCGCGACGGCCACAACCTCGTGCTCGAGGCGCTGCGCCGCTCGCGCCAGGCCGGCGAGGTGTTCGTCCACACCCGCTACCTCAATGGCACGATCCTGTATCCCTACGTCGGCCTCGACGGCGCGATCGCCATGGACGCCGCCAACTACGATCCGCGCCTCGGCACGCCGCTCTACGATCAGACGATCGTCCTGCTCGGCACCGTCATCGCCAAGTCGGCCGAGCTGGCCCAGGCCGGCGTCCCGGTCCGCACCGTCACCTTGCTGATCACCGATGGCGGCGACTACGGCTCGCAGCGCGCCACCGCCCGCGAGGTCAAGGCGCTCGTCGCCGACCTGGTCGCGCAGGAGAACCACGTCGTCGCCGCGATGGGCATCAGCGACGGCACCACCGACTTCCGCAAGGTCTTCCGCGACATGGGCATCGCCGATCGCTGGATCCTCACGCCCGGCAACACCTCGAGCGAGATCCGCAAGG
>JAYTAJ010000581.1:0-3867 GCA_043737575.1 Myxococcales bacterium
CCCGCCGCCGCCGCCGCCGCCGCCGCCGCTGGCCGCGGAGCCCGCGGTGCCCGCATGGGCGGGCGCGCCCGACGCGCCGCCGCGGCCGCCCGGGTTCGCGCCGCTGACGCCGATGCCACCGCCCATCGCGTTGGCGGTGCCGAGGAAGCCGTCGTCGCCCGGCACCGCGCAGTTGCCGCAGCCCCCGGTGCCGCCGCCCGCGGCGATGCCGCTGCCGCTCAGCTCGATCGCGGGCGCCTGCAACAGCACGGTGCCGCCGCCGCCGCCACCGCCGCCGCCGTTGATCGCGTTGGTCGCGCCGCCGCCGCCGCGGCCGCCGGCCTGGATGCGGCCCGCGACGACGAGGCGCGAGAATGACACCAGCTGGATCGCGCCGCCGCCGCCGCCGCCCGACGAGTCGAGGCTACCGCCACCGCCGCTGCCGCCGACCAGCGGCGTCGCGTCCTGCTGCCCGCAGGGGGTCGCCGACGGCGCGCCGCCCGGGCCGAGGGTGCTGCTACCGCCTGCGAGGCCGAGCGCGAGGTTGCCGCCGCTGGCGCCGCCGCCGCTGGTCCCGACCACGTTCCCGGGGCCACCGCCCGCGCAGCCACCGCCCGCCGTCGTCGGGGCGCCGCCGCGGCCACCGCCGGGCCCGCCGCACGCTTGATCGTCGTCGTCGGGCGGCGCGCAGCGCTGGGCGTCGATGATGCCGCCGACGATCAGATCGAGCTGGGTCATCACGATCAGCGGCCGGCTGCCGTGGACGAACACCGTCGAGCCGGGCCGGATCTCGAGGCCCGAGAACGTCATCACTGCCAGCCGCGTCGGGCCGACGAGGTGGAAGCCGATGTTGGCGATCACGCCCTGGCCGGGGCCGCGCACCAGGACCAGCGGCCCGCTCGGGGTGGCGTTGCTGGTGATCGAGCCGTCGTCGCTGTCGATGCGCACGATCGCCGCGCCCCAGCTCGGCCGCGCGGTCACGCCCGCGAAGGCGTCGAGATCGTCGGGCACGTTGGCGGGCGCGAACACCCCGCAGTGCGGCGCCGGATCGACGAGGCAGCCGAGCGAGCACAACGTGAGCAAGCACGTGTCGCCCTCGCAGGCCTCGAGCGTGCCGCCGTTGCACCGCACCGTGACCGCCGGACCGTCGAGCTCGGCGGTGTCGAACCCGCTGGCGTCGATCGCCGCGTCGGCGCCACCCTGCGCGACGCAGGCGCCGCCCAGCTCGTCCTCGTACGCGGCGCCGCTCGGGCAGTCCGGATCGGCGTGGGCGCAGCCGCCGAGGACGCACAGCCCGCCCGGGCACTCGGCGCCGGTCGCGCACTGGTGGCGCGGCGTCGGAACGCACGCGGCGATCATCGCGGCCGCGACGCACCCGATCCACGCTCGCATCGCGCGAGCGTATCACCGCCATCGGTGGTGATACACCTCCAGACGAATGACCCGCAGCGCTCCCGTCCTCACCACCGCGCGGCTGACCCTGCGCGGGCATCGCCCCGCCGATCTCGACGCCAGCGCCGCGATGTGGGGCGACGCCGCGGTCACGCGCTTCATCCTCGATCACCCGGCGACCCGCGAGGAGACCTGGGCCCGGCTCCTGCGCTACGCCGGCCACTGGGCGCTGCTCGACTTCGGCTACTGGCTGGTCGAGGAGACCGCGACCGGTCGCCTGGTCGGCGACGTCGGCTTCGGCGACTATCAGCGCGCCCTCGAGCCGTCGCTGGACGGCATGCCCGAGGTCGGCTGGGTGCTCGCCGCGTGGGCCCATCGCCAGGGCTTCGCGACCGAGGCGGTCAGCGCGGTGATGGCGTGGAGCGAGACCGCGCTCGCCGGCCGCGCGACGGCGTGCATCATCGATCCCGACAACGCCGCGTCGCTGCGCATCGCGACCCGGTTCGGCTATCGCGAGGTCGCGCGCACCAGCTACAAGGGCGCGCCCGTGATCGTGTTTCGCCGCGCCGCGGAGCCGCGATGAAGACGGTGCTGCGCTGGGTCCTGACCGTCTTCATGGTCGTGGCCGGGATCAATCACTTCATCGCGCCCGGGCCCTACGTCGCGATCATGCCGGCCGAGCTGCCGGCCCACCTCGCGCTGGTCTACGCGTCGGGCGTCGCCGAGATCCTCGGCGGCCTCGGCCTGATCTGGCCGTCGACGCGGCGGTTCGCGGCGTGGGGGCTCATCCTGATGCTGCTCGCGATCTTCCCCGCCAACGTCAACATGGCGATCAACCAGCTGCCGCTGGGCGGCCGCGCGACGCCGTCGTGGGTGCTGTGGGCGCGGCTGCCGCTGCAGCTGGTGCTGATCGCGTGGGCGTGGTGGTACACGCGGCCGGCGGCGTCGGCGCGGCCGCGCTGATCACAGCACCGCGGGATCGAGCTCCGCGTACGACCGCTCGCCGCTGCGACACAGGTGCGCGAGGTGATCGATGCGCGGCAGATCGGTCGCGATCCAGTACTGCGCCGCGGCCAGGGTCGCCGCGTTGTGCTCGGGGGCGCGGGCGCCGCGCTCGTGGGCCGCCGCCGCCAGCTCGAGCCACTGCCACGCGATCGCCACCGTCGAGAACAGGTCGAGGTAGTCGGCGGCGTGCAGCATCATCGCCTCGGGATCGCCGGCGAGGCCGCGCCCCGCCAGCTCCTGGGTCAGCGCGATCACCAGCTCGACCGCGCGCCGCACCTCGGCGATCCACGCCGCCGCCACGCCCGCCGCCGCGGCGCGCGCACAGGTCGCGCCGACCTCGGCCGCGAACGCCACCAGCGCCGCGCCGCCGCGCGCGACCGCGCGTCGACCCAGGAGATCGAGCGCGTGGATCCCGGTCGTGCCCTCGTGGATGCTGTTGAGCTTCTGATCGCGCAGCCATGACTCGACCAGGTACTCGCTCGAGTAGCCGTAGCCGCCGTGGATCTGCACCGCCAGCGCGTTGGCCTCGAAGCCGCGCTCGGCCGGGAACGACTTCGCGATCGGCGTGAGCAGATCGAGCAACAGCCCGGCGCGATCGCGCGCCGCGGCGTCGGGCGCGTGGGCCGCGGTGTCGGCGTAGACGCTGGCGCGGACCAGGAGCGTCAGGCCACCGACGACGATCGCGCGCTGGCGCAGCAGCATGCGGCGGACGTCGGCGTGGGCGGTGATCGCGACCGGCGGCGCCGACGGATCCTTGCCGGTCAGCGGCCGACCCTGGGGCCGGTCGCGCGCGTACGCCAGCGACTCGTGGTACGCGACCGACGCCGTCGCGATGCCGTTGACGCCGACCATGATGCGCGCCTCGTTCATCATCTGGAACATGTAGCGGATGCCCTGGTGCGGCTCGCCGCACAGCCAGCCGCGACAGTCGCCGCGCTCGCCGTACGACAACGCCAGGCTCGGCAAGCCGCGCCAGCCGATCTTGTGGATCATCCCCGCGACCGCGACGTCGTTGTCGACCAGCGCGTCGCCCTCGACGCGGCGGCGCGGCACGCAGAACAGCGACACGCCCTTGATGCCGGGCGGCGCCCCCGCGATCCGCGCCAGCGTCATGTGGACGACGTTGTCGGCCAGATCGTGATCGCCGCCCGAGATGAAGATCTTCGCGCCGCGCAGCAAGTAGTGACCGTCGGCGGTCGGCGTCGCCGTGGTCGCGACGTCGGCGAGGCTCGAGCCGGCTTGCGGCTCGGTCAGCGCCATGGTGCCGGTCCACGCGCCGCGGTACATCGGCGCCATGTACGTCGCACGCAGGTGGGCGTCGCCGAACGCCTCGATCAGGTGGGCCGCGCCCTGGGTCAGCCCGACGTAGCCGTAGGCGCTGGCGTTGCCCGCCATCAGGTACGCGGTCGCCAGCGTGAACACCGCGAGCGGCACCTGCTGGCCGCCGACCTCGGTCGGGCGCGGCGCCGCGATCAGGTCGAGGCCGACCAG
>JAYTAJ010000582.1:0-3866 GCA_043737575.1 Myxococcales bacterium
TGCCGCCCGAGGTCGCGGCGCGCGGCGGCACCGTGCGCACCACCCTCGACGCGCGGCTGCAGCAGGTGCTCCAGGCCCGGGTCCGCGAGCACGTCGCGAGCCTGCGCGATCGCAACGTCGATCAGGCCGGCGTGGTCGTGCTCGACACCGCGTCGAGCCACGTGCTGGCGTGGGTCGGCTCGGTCGACTGGCACGGCCCCGACGGCGAGGTCGACATCGTGACCCGCCGCCGCAACCCCGGCTCGGCGCTCAAGCCCTTCGTCTACGCCGCGGCGATCGAGGCGGGTGATCTGCCGTCGACCGTCGCGTTCGACGTCCGCGACGTATCGCCCGCGTACTTCGCGCCCGAGGCCGGCGTCGAGCACGGCCCGGTCCGCTACCGCGAGGCGCTCGGCAGCTCGTACAACTTCGCCGCGATCCACGCGCTCGAGCGCGCGGGCGTGACGCGGATGATGACCGCGCTGCGCGCCGCCGGCGTCGCCGAGCTGCCCGGTCGCCCCGAGGACTACGGCCTGCGCCTCGCGCTCGGCGCCGCCAAGGTGCGGCTGCTCGATCTCGCGGCCGGCTATCGCTTCGTCGTCGCCGACGGCGAGGTCCTGCCACCCGCGACCGTGCTGTCGGTCGACGGACCCGACGGCCGCCACTGGCGCCCCGCGCCGCGCCGCGCCCACCGCGTCTTCGCGCCGACCACCGCGTGGCTGACGATGGACATGATGGCCGACCCCGAGGCTCGCCGCCCCGGCTTCGGCGTCGAGCTGCCGTTCGATCTGCCGTTCCGCGTCGCCGCCAAGACCGGCACCGCGCGCGGCTTCGCCGACACCGTCGCCGTCGCCGCGACCCGCGAGATCATCGTCGCCGCGTGGGCCGGCACCTTCGACGGCACGACCACCGAGGGCATGACCGCGATGCGCGCCGCCGCGCCCCTCGCCCGCGATGCCCTCCTCGCGTTCTCCCGCGGCGCGCTTCTCACCCTGCCGCCGCGCCCCGCCTCGATCGAGGGCCTCGACGTCTGCGCCACGAGCGGCCTCGCCCCGGGCGCCACCTGCCCGGTCAAGCACGACTGGTCGCCCCGCGATCGCCACACCCGCCTCGCGCCGTGCGACTGGCACCAGGGCGGCGCGCTGGTCCTGCCACCGCCCCTGCGCGCCTGGCACGCCCGCCGCCATCGCCGCTGATATTCCATTGACGGAATATCGGACGCGCGCCATGCTTCAGCGTGCTGGATGCTCGCCAAGCACGAACGCCTCGCGGAGTTCCTGCGTCGCCTCGCGATGGCGCACGCCGCCAGCACGGGCGACGAGGCCCTGGCGCTGCTGGCGTCGATCCTGGTCGCGGTCGAGGACGAGCTGACGTCGATCCCGAACAACCCCGACACCTGGCAGAGCGACGGTCGGATGTACCCGCCGCAGGACGATCAGCGCCGCGACCTCGACGATCATCCGCAGGTGGTCCGCTATCGAAGCCTCGCTCATCACACCTTCTTCGCCGCGCACGGCGCCATCGAGATCCGCGCGGGCCACGACTGGCGACGCGCGACCGTGATCTTCGAGAAGCCGGGCGCCAACGGCAAGAAGGTGTGGGAGCCATGACCGTGGAGCCATCATGAGCAAGCCGAAGCTCGACGCCACCGTCCGCGACCTCGCGGACGCGATTCGCGACCGCTTCCCCGACGCCGCCGTCGAGATCGACGCGCCCGCTCGCGCCGCGGGCGTCTGGCACGTGGACGTCGCGCGGGGCGATCAGACGATCGCGGTGCAGTGGCGCGCCGAGGACGGCTTCGGGATCAGCGCGCGGCCCGACGTCACGTACGGCGAGCGCGCCGACGAACTCTACCCCGACCAGGAGTCGGTGTTCGCCCGCATCGTGTCGCTGTTGCTGTCGCGATCGGTCACGCGCCCCGCCCACGTCGACCTTGGCGCGCTCCGACGCGAGCGTGGCGTCTCGCAGGTCACCGTGGCCGATGCGCTGTCGATCCAGCAAGCGGCGATCTCGAAGCTCGAGCGACGTCACGACATGTTGCTCAGCACGCTCGACGCGGTCGTGACCGCGCTGGGCGCCAAGCTCGATCTCGTCGCGCGATTTCCCGACGGCACCGCGCGGCTGCTCGACATCCTGCCCACCGAGTAGCCGCTGATCAGGGCTGGAGCTCGTAGGTCTCGTAGGGATCGTCGACGTCGCGGCGGCGCGGCGGCGGTGGCGGGATCGGGGGCAGCCAGGGCTCGTCGCGGCGCAGGCCGGCGCGCAGGAGCTGGGCGCGGGCGGCGGTGTCGAGGCCGTGCCACTCCTCGGCGGTGAGGACGAACCCCGACAGCACGATGTCGCCCCTCATGGTTCCACCCTCGACCTCGCGGCGAGCCGCGGCAACTTTTTGGCCCGCACGGTACGGTCGGCGCCATGGCCAGCAACCCCGACGGCACCGAGCGGATCGCGCTCACGCGCGAGACCGACATCGTCACCCTCACGCTCACCAGCCCGCTGATGGACCCGGCGTTCTTCGCCGACTGCGAGCGCATCTTCACCGCGCTCGCCACCGACGCCAGCCTGCGCGCGATCGTCGTGCGCTCGAGCGCGAAGGCGTTCTCGTTCGGCCTCGATCTGCCGAGCGCGATGGCGACCTGGGGTCGGGTGATGACCGGCGGCGGCTTCGCGGCGGCGCGCACCGAGCTGCTCGCGCTCATCCGTCAGCTCCAGCGATCGTTCACCGCGATCGCGGCGTGCCCGATGCCGGTGATCGCGGCGATCCACGGCAAGTGCCTCGGCGGCGGCGGCGATCTGATCACCGCGTGCGATCTGCGGGTGTGCAGCGCCGACAGCGTGTTCTCGGTGCGCGAGACCAAGGTCGCGATCGTCGCCGACCTCGGCAGCCTGCAGCGCCTGCCGGCGATCGTCGGCCCCGCGGCGACCCGCGAGCTGGCGCTGACCGGCCGCGACATCGACGCCGCGCGCGCGCGATCGATCGGCCTGGTCAGCGACGTCGTCGCCGATCGCGACGCGGTGTGGGCCGCGGCCGCGGCGCTCGCCGCCGAGATCGCAGGCAACCCGCCGCTGGTGGTGCGCGGCGTGAAGCAGGTCCTCGACTACGGCGCGGGCAAGAGCGTCGCCGACGGCCTCGAGTACGTCGCCGCGTGGAACGCCGCGTTCCTGGCGTCCGAAGATCTCGGCGAGGCGATGACCGCGTTCGCGGCCAAGCGCGCGCCGATCTTCCGCGGTCGCTAGTCCGCGGTTGTGCCGCGCCGTCGAGTGTGGCACTCCCCCGACGTGGAGACGCGCCCGGTCCACGCTCGCTACGTCGATCCGCTCGCCGAGGTGTGGCTCGGCGCGGCGCGCCGCATCGGCCTGCGCGTCGAGCGTCGCGCCGACGCCTACGCCTCGACCGACGGCGCCGGCACGCTCGTCATCGGCACCGCCGAGACCCTCGACGCCGACGACTCGCTGGCGCAGATGATCTTCCACGAGCTGTGTCACTCGCTGGTGCAGGGCGAGGACTCGTTCGCGCGCGCCGACTGGGGCCTCGACAACCAGACCAGCCGCGACGCCTGGCGCGAGCGCGCGACCCTGCGGCTGCAACACACAGTCGCGGCGCGCTTCGGCCTCGCGCGCTTCTTCGCGCCGACCACCGAGTACCGCGCCTTCTGGGACGCGCTCGGCGCCGACCCGCTCGCCGACCGCGCCGACCCGAGCGTGGTCGCGGCGATCGTCGGCCTGCACCGCGCCGCCGGCGCACCGTGGGCACCCGCCCTCGACGACGCGCTGGTCGCGACCGCCGCCATCGTCGCCGCCGCCGCGCCGTTCGCCGCCGACGGCTCCCTCGCCGCGGGCTTCGTCGTCCCCGCGCCGCACCCGACCGGCCTGCCTGCGAGCCGCGC
>JAYTAJ010000583.1:0-1608 GCA_043737575.1 Myxococcales bacterium
TCGGCGAACTCGGCGAGCGACACGTCGCGGAACTCCTGCCAGCGCGCCCGCGCCGCGGGCTCGCCGTCCTCGAGCCGCTTGAACCACTGCCGGGCCTCGCCCTCGAGCGACGCGTCGTCCTTCATCGCGGCGCGGAACCGCACGTACAGCTGGTTGAGCGCGGTGACGTCGATGACCTGGTAGTCGCTGCCCCAGCGCTGGTGCGCGGCGAGCAGCATGCCGTGGGTGGTGCCCCAGTCGCCGAGGTGGTTGATGCGGGCGACGCGGTAGCCGAGCGCCTCGTGGATCTTCACCAGCGCGTGGCCCAGCATCGTCGAGCGGATGTGGTGATACGCGAGGTGCTTGGAGATGTTCGGCGACGAGTAGTCGATGCACACGGTCGCGCCGCCGCCGAGATCGGGCACCAGGCGGGTCTTGCCCGCGGCGGCGTCGAGCGCGAGCGCGAACGCGGCGACGCGATCGACCTTGACGTTGACGAAGGGGCCCGCCGCGGTGGCGTCGGCGATGAGCCCGCCGCGCGGCAGATCGCGGGCGACCCGCGCGGCGACCGCGGGCGCCGCCTCCTTGGTGAGCTTGGCGATCGGGAACATCGCGATCGCGAAGTCACCGAGCTCGACGCGAGGCGGCTGATCGATCTTGAGGTCGGCGATCGCGACGCCGGTCAGCGCGGCGATGCGAGCGCCGATCTCGGCGGCGCAGGGGTTGGAGAGTGCCATGGCGGGCGGAATCTACTCGAAGACGTCGAGCGTCGGGCAAAAACCCGAGCGGATTCGCGGTGCTCCAAATTGACCCCGACCGCGAGAGTGTGCTACCAAACCTGAGTCAAACCTGGGGTTTCGCGCGCGCGCGTGTGGTCCATTTCGCCCCGGGCCGGAGGAACGGCATCGATGAGCAAGGTCATTCTTTGCGCCGACGATAGCGTCACCATGCAGACGGTCGCGGAGATCACCTTCCGCACGACCGAATACACCTACGTCGGGGCTCGGACCACGGACGACGCGATCGACAAGATCAAGGCCCAGCGCCCAGCGCTCGTCCTCGCCGACGCCGTGATGCCGGGCAAGACCGGCTACGATCTGTGCCACGCGCTCAAGTCGGACCCGGCGACCGCCGACATCCCCGTCGTGATCATGTGCGGCAACTCGGCGCCGTACGACGGCGCGCGCGGTGGCGCCGCGGGAGCCGACGGCAGCCTGACCAAGCCCTGGGACACCCAGGTCATGCTCGACAAGGTCGCCGAGATCCTCGACAAGGTCGCGTCGTCGGGCGTCGCCAAGGCGAGCGGCAAGCCCGGCCCGGCGCCGTCGACGGTCGCGACCACGGTGCCGCTGGGGTCGCAGACCGGCCCGACCGCGAGCCCGTCGCCGATGGCGTCGGCGCCGGTCCCCGCGCAGCCGAAGATCGCGCCGCCGCGCTCGGCGACGATCATGGGCATGCCGACGATCAAGATGCCCGGCCCCGCGGGCAATCCGTTCGGGGGCGCACCGGTCGCGCCGCCGACGCCCGCAGCCCCGCCGACGTCCGCCGCGGTCGCGCCGCCGGTCGCGGTGGTGCCGGTCGCGCCGCCGACGCCGGTCGCGCCGCCGACGCCGGTCGTCGCGCCGCCGA
>JAYTAJ010000584.1:0-3863 GCA_043737575.1 Myxococcales bacterium
CCGCCTTGAGCATGTCGTCCCCGCCGTCCCTCACCGACTGGCTCGCGTCGCTCGGGCCCGCCGATCCGCTGCCGCTCGATCAGCTCGCGGCGTGCTTCCTGCGCCACGTCCGCCGCCACGCCGCGGCGCTGCGCGAGGCGCGCTCGGCCGGGCTCGATCGCTCGATCGCGGGCTGGCGCGCCACGCTCGCCGACGCGCTGCGCACCGTCCTCCGCGCCAGCGTCGCGGCGCTCGGTCACCTCGCCACCCGCACGTCGCTCGAGATCTTGTGGACGCGGCTCCACGCCAGCCTGCCCGAGCGCCCCGACATCGCCGCGGTGCTGGTGGCGCGGGTCTGCGCCGACGCGCTCGACGAGGCGATCGGCCACCGCTTCGTCGCGCTGTACCGCGAGCGCCGCCAGTGGCGGCTGGTCCCGGGCGATCCGTTCCCGGTCGGCGAGCCGGCGCTGCGCGACGTGTTCGGCCGCCACCTGACGACGCATCCCGACGTCCGCGATCTGCCGATCGATCGCACCACCCGCCTCGCGATCGCGCCCGAGGCCGACGGCGTCGAGCTGGTGCTCGATCTCGACGGCGATCTGATCACGCCCGAGCCCAACGCGACGATCGCGATCTGCCTGCCGATCGCGACGCCGATGAGCGAGCTCGCCTGGGACACCGATCCCGCGCGCGGCCGGTTCTTCGGCGTGCGGCCCCGCGACCCCGCCGCGATCGGTGCCTCGGTGCGCGCGCTGCTCACCGAGGCGCTCACCGCCGAGGCCGCGATCGTGGTCTTCCCCGAGCTGTCGGTCGACGGCCCCGCCCTCGCCGAGGTCACCCGCGCGTCGGCGGTCGCGCCGCATCGCCCCATCATCGTCGCCGGCAGCCGCCACGCGCTGATCGACGGTCAGCCGCGCAACCAGGCCACGCTCCTGGTCGGCGACGCCGTGCATCACTCGACCAAGTTCAACCCGTTCGCGCTCGGCGACATGGCCGAGGGCATCAGCAGCGCGCCCGCGCAGGTCGTGATCCGCGGCGCGGTCGACGGCACCGGACGCTACGCGTGGTCGGTCGCGGTGCTGGTGTGCAAGGACTTCCTGTCGCTCGGCGCCCATCAGCTGCTGACCGCGGCGCGGCCCGCGCTGATCGTCGTGCCGGCGATGACCGAGCGCACCGCGGTGTTCGAGACCGACGCGATGGGCCTGACCGGCTCGACGCAGGCGACCTGCATCGTCGTCAACCAGGTCGATCCGCGCGGCCTCGAGCACGAGGACGCCGCGGTCGCGATCGTCACGCGGCCGGTGCCGTGGGCGCTGACCGAGGTCGTGCGCCGCTCCGAGGTCACCCCGCCGGTCTGCCTGCTCCTGTCCTTGCGCCCCGATCCGCCGTGACCGCCCCGCGAACAACGGTTGCGCAATGGTTGCAACCCCGTTAGCCTGGGTAGCGAACGAGGTCCCATGGAGCTCCCCGAGCTGATCAGCTGGTTCGAACAGGCCCCCGCCGATCCCCATCGCTTGCGATCGCTCGGCAGCTCGCTCGGTCTCGAGCTGACGCGCCGCCGCCTCGACCACCTGATGCGCGCGATGCAGGCGCTCACCGCCGCCGCCAAGTCGCCCGAGCTGGCGCGCGCCCGCCTCGCCTCCACCAGCGATCCGAAATTCCAGGCCGGCTACCTCACCGCCGTCGAAGATCTGCTGCGCTCGTACCAGGCCGAGCTCGGCGAAGAAGAGCACGAGCGCGAGATCCTCCACTACGCCAAGACCGAGCCGTACAAGAGCGCGCTGCTCGCGCTCGACGAGGGCGCCGAGACGCCGACCGAGGTCGCGGTGATGATGGGTCGTCACAAGTCGAGCGCGAGTCGCGCGCTCGCGGCGCTGCGCGAGGCCGGGCTGGTCGCCAGCTACTCCGCGCCCGACGGCAACGAGCGCCTGCGACCCCACGCGGTCACGCTGCGCGGCAAGCGCGTCGTCAACGAGCTGCGCGCCGGCGGCGCCCGCCGCGGCGACGTCTCGCGATCGCGCTCCAGCTCGTCCGAGAAGTCGGCGATCAAGAAGCGCACGCCGATGAAGGGCAACCGCCCCGCGCAGCCGTCGGCCGCGGGCGTACGTCGGCGCTAATCGCCTGTCAGCGCTGGTGGGGCTTCACCACCAAGATCCGGCGTAACCCGCTGCGATCACGATGGTCGGACCAGTGGCACGCCGGGTGCTCTATCCGGCTGCATGCTTCGAACGGTCGCCCGCCACGTCCGGCCCATGGCCGCCGCGTCGTTCGGCGGTGTGCTGAGCACCGTCGTCGACGTCGCGGTGCTCGCCGCGCTCTACCACCACGGCGTCGCCATCGGCCTCGCCGCGTTCATCGCCGCGTGCGCGGGCGCGGTGGTCTGCTTCGTCGCCAACAAGTACGTCGCGTTTCGCGATCACCGTCCCGCTGACGTCCGCCAGATCGCCGCGTTCGCGGTGGTCGCGCTCGGCAACGCGGTGCTGATGGCGATCGCGATGCACGTCGCCTGCGATCGCGCCGGCCTGCCGTACCTGACCGCGAAGGTCGTGTGCGCCGCGCTGCTGTTCGTGTGCTGGAGCTACCCGGCCCAGCGCCGCCTCGTCTTTGCCTGATCGATCTCGTGATCGTTCGTTCGTCCCCCCAGGAGCCCGTCATGTCGAATCCCCTCACCACCACGTCCGTCGATGTCTCGATCGTCATCCCCGCCTACAACGAGGAGCAGCGCATCACGCCCACCCTCGAGGCCACCGCGAAGTTCCTCGCCGCCCACCGCGGCTCGTGGGAGATCGTCGTCGTCGACGACGGCTCGGGTGACGGCACCGTCGCGCTGTGCGAGCGCCTCGCCGCGCGGATCCCGAACCTGCGCGTGATCGCGTCGAAGCCCAACCGCGGCAAGGGCTCGGCGGTGCGCATCGGCATGCTCGCCGCGCGCGGCCGCATCCGCGTGATGTGCGACGCCGACGGCTCGATGCCCGCGACCGAGCTGCCCAAGCTGATCGCGCCGCTGGTCGACGGTGGTGCCGACATCGCGATCGGCTCGCGCTACGCCGACGGCGCCGCGGTCGCGAAGACCCAGCCGCTGTATCGCCGGCTGTGGAGCCGGCTGTGCAACCAGGTCATCCAGAAGACGCTGGTGCCGGGCGTGCGCGACACCCAGTGCGGCTTCAAGGCGTTCACCGCCGCGGCGTCCGACGATCTGTTCGCGCGGGCGACGATCGACGGCTGGGCCTTCGACCTCGAGGTGCTGGCGCTGGCGAAGCGGCTCGACTACGAGGTCCGCGAGTGCGCCGTGGTGTGGCACGACGACCAGCGCTCGAAGGTGTCGCCGTGGAAGGACATGTGGAAGGTCATCAAGGAGGCGGTGATCATCAAGCGCAACCTGCGCCGCGGTGGGTACGGTTCTCTCGAGAGGGCGGCCCTTGACTGACCCGACATTGTCCAGCGTGTTCCGTCCCGCTTGGCAGCGGCTTGGCAGCCAGGCGACCCTCTCGCCGACCTGGTGCACGATCACGGGCGATCACGAGCACTGAGCTAGCCGGACGACGCGAGCATCGGCTCGAGCGCGGCGCCGACGGCATACGCCACGAGCGCGGCTCCGCCGGCGAGGACCATCATCTCGAGCGCGGACCGCCACGCCGGCCGGGCGACGAAGCGCGCGCGCACGACGCCGACGATCGCGAGCGCGACCATGGCGAAGCCGAAGGCCAGCGGGAGCTGCCGTGATGCGCCCACGTCGACGAGGTACGCCAGCAGCGGGATGCCCCCGACCACGACGAACGCGATGAACGTCGCGAGCCCGTGACGCCACGGCTGCTCGCGCTCGATCGACTGGTGGTCCTGCTCCAGCTCCGACTTGAGCCCGAGGTAGTTGCTGACCGCCATCG
>JAYTAJ010000585.1:0-3863 GCA_043737575.1 Myxococcales bacterium
CTGGTTTCACCTCGGCACGCCGATGTGGAACCACCACCGGCCGTTCGAGCCGTACGTCGGCGACCCGTTGGCGCCGCAGCTACCGCCTCACGTCGAGGCCGCCGGACCTCATCGGCCGGCGGACGCAGCGGCGGCGCTGCGCCTGCTCGCGGGGACGGTCGTGCGTCGCGAGCGATGGGCGGTCGACGAGCATGAGCGACTGGTGGCGCATCCGTTCGACGTCGAGCAGCAGTCGTACCGGCTGGTGTGCGTGCAGCCGCGCCACGGTCCCGCGCGGCCGGTGTACGCTGCGGCGCCGGCCGAGACGATCGCGGCGGTGTACGAGCAGGCGCCCGGCGATCCGCGCATCACGCACGAGCTGGTGGTCGAGCTCGATCGCTGGGGCGCGCCGACCCGCAGCGCCACCATCGCGTATCCGCGGCGCGGCACGGCCGACCGGCCCGAGCAGCGGCGGCTCCGCATCGCGATCGCCGATCAGCAGCGCCTCGATCTCGACGAGCCCGAGCGCTTTGAGCTGGGCATCCCGATCGCCGCGGCGAGCTGCGAGCTCGTGGGAGTCGCACCCGACGGCGATCGCATCACGCGCGCGCGACTGCGGGCGCCCGACGTCGCGACCGCGCTCGCGAGCCCGCAGCGTTTCGATCAGGCGCTGAACCCGGCCGCGGCCACGCCGGCCGCGCGCCGGCTGACCTGGCAGCGTACGTACCACTGGGACGATGGGCGCGCGGCGGTGTTGCCGCTGGGCGAGGTCGGAGCCGTCACGCTGATCCACCACCTGGAGGACGCGTGCTTCACGCCCGAGCTGATCGCGGCGACGTTCGGCGATCGAGTCGACACCACGCTCCTCGACGACCTCGGCTACGCGCAGGCCGACGGCCACTGGTGGCGCGCGGGCGCGACCAGCCGCTACGGCGACGGCTTCGGGTTGCTGATCGGCACCACGCGCAGCGACGGCGCCGAGACCGCGATCGCGTACGACGACGACCAGCTCGTCGTGCTGTCGTCGATCGACGCACTCGGCCTCGCGACGACCTTCGACGTCGACTACCACACGCTCCAGCCGCGGATCGCGATTGATCCCAACGGTGCGATCGGCGAGGTCGTCTACGATCCGCTCGGCGTGCCGGTGGCGACCTCACAACGCGGCGCCGTCGGCGGCGTCGCCTGGGGCTTCGCCCCCCTCGCCACCTGGACGCCGCCGCCGGTCGCTGGCCTCGCGGCGCTGCTCGCCGATCCCGGCGCGTACCTCGGTGGCGCCGCCACCGCGACCTGGATCGACGGTGCTGCGTGGACCCGCGATGGCACACCGCCGGTGTTGGCCAGGCTCACCCGCACCCGCCTGCACCACGACGGAAGCGGCGGCGGCGAACCGGACGGACCGATCGAGATCGAGCTGACGTTCCTCGACGGCTTCGGCCGCGTGCTCCAGACCAGGACCGCCGTCGGCCCCGGGCCTGCGATCGTGCGCGACGCCGAGGGCCGGGTCGTCGTCGAGGACGAGCAGCCGGTGGAGGCGTGGTCCGAGACTCGCTGGCGCGTCTCGGGGCACATCGTTTACGACGCCAAGGGCCGCCCGGGCCGTGCGTTCGAGCCGTTCTTCTCGCCGACCGCGGCCTACGAGGGCGACGCGATCCTCCAGCAGTTCGGGGTGTCGACGGTGTCGCACTACGACGCCGCCGGGCGAGCGCTGCGCGTCGACTATCCGAACGGCACGTTCGCGTCGTCGGCGTACCGCGCGTGGTCGACCGAGCAATCGTCACCGGGCAACAACGTGCTCGACTCGACCTACCGTATCCTGCGCGAGGGGCGGCCGGCCGACGATCCCGAGCGCATCGCCTACGAGCACGCCCGCGGTCACGCCGGCACCACCGCGGTGGTCTTCGTCGATCCGCGCGGCGTTGGGTGCGGGACCCTCGAGCGCGGCAACGCGACCACGGCCGAGCGCGCGACCATCCAGCTCCTCGACGCCGGTGGCCAGGCGATCGAAGTGATCGATCCGCGCGGCCTCACCACGTTCCGGCACACCCGCGACATGCTCGGCCGCAGCCTCGCCGAGGAGAGCCTCGACGCCGGTGCCGCGTGGGCGCTGGCCGACGCCCACGATCGACCGGCGCGCGGATGGGACGCGCGCGACTTCGCGGTCGAGCGCGGCTTCGATCGCGGCGACCGCCCGACCTTCACCCACGTCCGTGGCGGCGACGGCGCCGCTCCACTCGACCACCGCGTCGAGGAGATCGAGTACGGCGACGAGGCGCCCGATCGCCCGGGCGCGATCGCCGCCAATTCGCTCGGCCGCGCGGTCCGCATCCGCGACGCCGCCGGCGAGACGCACACGACGCAGTACGATCCCGCGGGCGCCGCGCGGATCGCGGCCCGCTCGCTGCGGGTGGAGACTGGCGACGCCGTAGACTGGCGCGCCGCGGTCGCGCTCGACGCGACCGCGCTCGAGACCCGCAACGTGCACGACGCGCTCGGCCGCGTCGTGACGGAGCTCCTGCCCGACGGCACCACGCGCGCCCACGAGTACGCGCCGGGGGGGCCGCTCGCGCGCGTGCTGGTCACGACGCCCGATGGCGCGCTGACCGCGACACCGGTCCTGGCCGAGGCCCACCGCGACGCCCGCGGCCGCACGCGCGCGGCGACGCTCGGCAACGGCGTCGCGCTGACGTGGCTGTACGATCACGAGACCGGCCGCCTCGCGCAACTCGACGCGGTGCGCGCCGACCGCGTGCTGCAGGGGCTCCGCTATACCCACGATCCCGACGGACGGCTGGTGCGCGAGCGCGATCTCGCGCAGGAGGGCGCGGCCGCGCTCATCCCCGGTGCCGTCGGCGCCCAGCGCGACTTTCGCTACGACGCCCACGGCCGGCTCGTCAGCGCCACCGGCCGCCTGCACCAGGCGCTCCTGCAGCACGACACCATCCCCGGCACCGGGGGGACCATCAAGGGCACGCGCCACCTGTCACTCGACAACGGCGCCGCCCTCGAGCGCTACACCCAGACCTTCGAGTACGACCCGTCCGGCAACCTGCTCGTGCTGCGCCACACCGGCGCGTCGCGGAGCTGGGCCACCGAGCTGTGGGTCGCGGCCGACTCCAACCGCGCCGCGCCGCTCGTCGATCCCAACGGCAACCCGGTCACCGATCCCGAGACCCAGTTCGACGCCGCCGGCAACACCGCGCGGCTCCCCCACCTGCGGTCGATGGCGTGGAGCTGGCGCGGCTGCCTCGAGCGCGCCGTCACCATCGAGCGCCCGGCCGGCCCCGTCGACGACGGCGAGGTCTACACCTACGGCGCCGATCGCATGCGCGCACGCAAGCTGTCGACGCGGCTCGTGGTCGGCGGCGGATCGCCCGTCGTCGAGACCCGCGAGGTCGTCTACCTGGGCGATCAGGAGCGCACCCGCGTGCGCCGCAACGGCGCGCTGGTGGTCGAGCGCTGGACCACCCACGTCCGCGACGGCGAGCGCCGGATCGCGATCGTCGATCGCCACACCGTCGACACGCTCGGGCTCGAGGTCGACAGCATCGGCCCGGCGCGCATCCGCTACCAGCTCACCACCCATCAGGGCTCGACCTCGCTCGAACTCGACGCCGACGGCCTGCTCATCGGCTACGAGGAGTACTTCCCGCACGGCGGCACCGCGTTCGTGGCGGGCGACGACGCCCGCGAGGTCGCGCGCCGCGACGTCCGCTACTGCGGCAAGGAGCGCGACGACGCCACCGGCCTCTACGCCTATCCGTTCCGCTACTACGCGCCCTGGCTCGGCCGCTGGCTGTCGCCCGATCCGATCGGCCCCGAGGACGATCTCAACCTCTACCAGTTCGTCCTCGGCGATCCGGTCGGGAACGTCGACGAGCTGG
>JAYTAJ010000586.1:0-3862 GCA_043737575.1 Myxococcales bacterium
CGTCGAATTCGGTTCCGGCCGAGCGCGCGCCGCCCGGGATTTGATACGTTCGAGCCGCATGCACGGGAGCCAATACGCCATGAAATTCTCCACTGAATCCACGACTTGGCTACGCCGAGCGTTCCTGTGCGCGATCGCCTTCGCGATCGTCGCGTTCGCAACACCTGCCGCCGCCCAGAGCCACCCGCGCCTCGCCAAGGGCAAGTACCCGGTGAAGGTCGAGTCGGCGCCGCCCGGGGCGACCGTCTACATCGATCGCAAGGAGCTGGGCGCGGTCGGCGTGACGCCGTGGTCCACCAAGCTGCTCAACGGCGACTACGTGATCATCGTCGAGCTGGACGGCTACCAGATCGGCCAGAAGAACGTGAAGGTCGCGCGCACGCGCAAGCTGCAGAGCCACTTCATCCCGCTGATCAAGAAGGTCGATCCGCCGCGCATCGACGTCCGCAGCGACGCCGATCCGGCGGTCTTCAACGCCGCGGTGTTCCTCGACGGTCAGGCCCAGGGCTCGGCGCCGGTGCTGCTGACCACCACCGCCGGCCGCCACCTCCTCGAGCTCAAGAAGGAAGGCTTCGACACCTTCCAGAGCTGGGTCGAGGTGAAGGACAACGAGAAGGCGACGATCACGCCGGTGCTGAAGCCGATCGCCAAGGCCAAGACCGGCTCGATCGTCGTCGACGCCGACGTCGCCGATGCCGAGGTCTTCCTCGACGGCAACAAGGCCAACGGCACCACGCCGCTGTTCCTCAACGACGTCATCGAGGGCCTCCACGTCGTCGAGGTCCGCAAGGAGCCGGCGGTGCCGTGGAAGCAGACCGTGCAGGTCGTCGCGGGCCAGCAGGCCAAGGTCCGCGCCGAGCTGAAGTCGACCCTGGGCGGCCAGGGCGGCGTGATCCGCGTGCTGTCGAACGTCGCTGGCGCCGAGGTCTTCCTCGACGGCACCCCGATGGGCAAGGTCCCGGTCGACATCAAGGAGGTGAAGGGCGGCGAGCACGTCCTCGAGGTCAAGGCGCCCGGCTACCAGAGCCACGAGGAGCGGGTCACGATCAACGCCGGTCAGTCGATGGTGCTGAAGCTCGACCTCAACGCCGAGGCCGGCACCGGTGACAAGGGCACGCTGAAGGTGGTGTCGCCGGTGCCTGACGCCGATGTCTTCATCGACGGCGCCGCCATCGGCAAGGTGCCGCAGGAGAAGAGCGTGTCGCGCGGCGAGCACTTCGTCGTCGTGAAGGTGCTCGGCTACAAGACCTTCGAGCAGAAGGTCCGCCTCGAGGCCGGTCAGACCCTGACGGTGTCGGCCGAGCTGAAGGCGGTCGGCCGCGTCCGCGTGCTGTCGGAGCCGCCGGGCGCCGAGGTGCTGGTCAACGGCCTGCCCCAGGGCGTCACGCCGCTCGAGCTCAACGAGGTCGAGGTCGGCACCACGATCATCCGGGTCCAGCGGGTCGGCTACCAGGACTGGGAGCAGACGCTGAACCTCGAGGGCGGCAAGACCGAGGTGCTGTCGGCGACGCTCAAGCTCGAGGGCAAGTCCGACGCCGAGCTGCTCGCCGAGCAGCGCAGCCTGTCGTCGTGGGGCGCGCGCACGCTGCCGCGCGGTCGCTCGACGGTCGATCTCAGCCTCGGCTACCCGTACATCATCGACGCCCGCATCGCGGTCGGCGCCGGCAAGATGAAGAACTTCGGCTTCGACGCCAACGTCGGCCTGCGGTCGATGGGCGCGCGGTCGGAGCTCGGCCTCGGCGTCCGCTTCATGCTGGTCGACAGCGATCCGTTCTCGGCCGGCGTGTTCGGCAACCTGTGGTGGGGCTCGACGCTCCTCGAGGACTCCAAGCGCAACGGCGCGACCTTCGATGCCGGCGCGGTGGCGTCGCTGACCGCGCTGACCTACGTCACCGTCAGCGCCCGCGCCTACTTCGACTTCTGGAGCGATCGTCACTGCCCCGAGCTGACCGGCCCGAGCGGCGCCCGCACGCTCGACGGCTCCGACGCGGTGCAGACCTGCCGCGACTACCTGCAGTACATCAACGCCGGCACCGCGCCCGCGGGCTTCGATCGGGTCCGCGCCGAGGAGCTGACCGGCAACACCGGCGACGCGTTCTTCGATCGCGACGGCGGCCTGCGGTTCATGACCACGGTCGTCGCCGAGATCGCGCTGAAGCAGCGCTGGAACCTGTGGATCCTCCTCGAGGGCGCGCCGTTCCAGGCCGAGCGCGCGCTGTTCGTCGACGAGTTCTCGAGCGCGATGCTGACGACCGACTACAACACCTACCTGCGCGTCGGCACGACGTACAAGTTCTAGCTGCGCGTCAGCGGCGGATGACGCGGAGGTAGCGGACCTCGACGTCGGCAGGGGTGTCGCGGACGACGGCGAGGTCGGTGTGGTCGGGGAGCGCGCCGCCGAAGTGGGCGTCGGGCAGGCGGATGCGCGCGGTGCGGATCGCGCGGCGGTCGGTGCAGCGGATCGGGCCGGCGGTGGCGCGGCCGAGCGCGGTGGCGTAGGCGAGGTGCCACGAGCCGCAGGCGCCGTCGAGGAACGTGACGTGGACCTCGACGTCGTGGGCGCCGCGGAGCCAGCGCGGCTCGACCGCGAAGTAGAGCGAGGTGCCGCCGGTCGCGGCGTCGGTGCGACGGCCCTCGTAGGCCATGCCGTTGTGGGGATCGAGCACGCGATCGCGGACCTCGGAGCCGAGCGCGCTGACGCCGTCGGGCGCGATGTCGCGCTGCACGACGAAGCGCTCGAGGTTCTGGACCCAGGGCTTGCCGTCCCAGGTGACGGCGTCCTCGTACTGCCAGTAGCGATCCTCGGCGGCGCGCAGCACCACCCAGCCATCGAAGGCATCGTCGACGGTGCGGCCGAGCTCGGCGCGGACCCAGCGCCAGTGCTCGGCGTGCTCGGCGAGGTAGCTGTCGGTCGGCACGACGTAGAGCCACGACACCCGCAGCTGCAGCGCCTTCCAGTTCGACAGGCGGATCGCGTAGGCGAGCTCGTCGTCGTCGTGAGTCGAGTAGCCGCAGTGGTTGTAGCACTCGTTCTCGGCGGCGCTGATCCGGCCGGGCCGTCGCAGCACCCAGTCCTCGTCGACGACGATGTGGCCGTCGGGGCCGATGCGGGCGCCGTAGGCCGGCACCTCCGACAGGTGGTTGTTGCTGACCTCGGTGATGCCGGTGCGGATGCCGAGGCCGGCCGTGACCGCGTCGCGCGCGAGCAGATCGTCGCCTGCGCCGAAACCGGCGAAGGGGTAGTCCTCGCCGGTGTAGATCAGGCGACCGGCGCGGTCGCCGCCGATCGCGACGAGATCCGCGACCATCTGCGCGAACCAGGCGCGGAAGGTCTCGAAGCGCAGGCCGTCGAAGCGCGCGGCGCGATCGATCGGATCGAAGTCGAGCTCGCCCCAGGTGAAGCCGCCGGGGACGTAGGCGAGCACGAAGTCGGGATCGGCGAGGACGCCCTCGTCGACGAGGACCCGGCGGAACAGCGCGCGGGCCTTGTCCCAGACGCACGGGTTCCACAGCGGCAGGTGCAGGGTGCCGAGCGAATCGGCGCCGGTGATCGGCGCGACGCCGCACTGCTCGACGACCCAGGCCGGCGCCCAGTCGACGCCCGACATCCACAGCCGCAGCCAGTAGCGGCCACCGTCGCGGCGCTGATCGTTCCACGATCCGAAGTCGAGGCCCTGGGCGTGGCCGACCCGATCCTTGCGGAGCACACCGGGCTCGGGCTCGAGCTGGCGCCAGGTGAGATCGAGGACGTGGACGTCGAGGCCGAGCGCGGGATCGGCGTGCTCGGAGTAGAAGCCGCTGTCGGGGCGCGGCGCGACGCCGGGCGGCACCGACCAGTCGTAGCCGTCGACGATCGTGACGC
>JAYTAJ010000587.1:0-8830 GCA_043737575.1 Myxococcales bacterium
AACGAAGCGATGAACCTCGCGAGCCTCTGTTCTTCGCACCATCGAGCACTCCACGCGGGCACGCTCGACCTCAACGCGAGACCCACGGGGGTCGCGCCCACGCCCACGCCCACGCCGCCATCTCCGCTCGCTGCCACCGCGCGTGCCGCCCTCTGCTCCCTCGGCTTCAAGCCGACCGAGGCCGCCACCGCCGTCGCCCACGCAATGACCCACGTGAGCACCGACCGGCCGCTCGACGATCTGATCCGCGCGGCTCTGCGCGCCTGCCGCAAACCCGCGAGCTAGCCCCGCCACCTCCGGGTTCTGGTTCCGGAAGAGATCAAAAAAATCACGGAACCAGTAGGGCCTGTGCGGTTGTGTGGTCAACGTCGATCACGTCACCGCCGCTGCGGCTGGCAGCGACGTTGTCCAAGCGGGTGTGGTGTGGCGCGTCTCGTCGCGCGTGCCGAGGCGGGAAGCGCGGCACTCCACACCCGCGGCACAACCCACAGGCCCCCGCCATCCCGGCCCCGACGCCCCTCGCTCAGGATTGCCGCGGCGTCAGCGTGACCGGCCCGGTGTCCTCGAGATCGTCGAAGTGGCGGCGCTCGGTCGGCTCGTCCTCGAGGATGCGGCGGGTGCGTCCGGTGGCGAGCCGCTCGCACTCGTCGACGATGTCGTCGCTGGTGCACGGCTTGGGGATGAAGCTCGCAGCGCCGAGGTGCGCCGACAGCTCGGGCGCGCGGGGCGACGACGACACCAGGATCACGGGCGGCGGCTCGGGCAGACGATCGAGCTCCTCGATCAGCGCGCGGCCGTCGCGCTCGCGCTCGCTACCGTCGAACACGACGAGGTCGATGCCGCCCTCGCGGGCGTGGCCGATCGCGGTCTCGAGATCGGCGGCGCCGATCACCGCGTGGTGACGGGCTTGCAGCGCCCGCGCCCACGCACCGCGCAGCACAGCGTCGGACTGCACGAGGAGCACTGTTCCCATCGCAGCGCACTGTAGCCAGTTTCGCGGGCACTGTCCCGCTGCTCAGTCGCGAACCGCTGCCGAAGCGCGGGTCACGCCCTCGGTCCATCCGACCTCGCGAGCCAGCTCGCGGGCCTCGCGCAGCACGTCGGGCGAGATCTTGAGCAGGGTGCGACCAGCGCTGGTGCCGTAGAGCATCAGCTCGGCGGTGCCGCGGCGATCACCCATGCGCCGCATCTCGGCGACGGCGCCGCGGCGGTGGCGCTCGGCGAGGACGTGGTTGCCGAGCTTCTCGTAGCAGCTCGACAACAGCGCGCGGGCGTGGGCCATGCCGACGGCGGCCTCGACGCGGGTCGCCTGGGCCAGCGCGATCTCGGCGTGCTCGACCGCCTTCGCTAGCTGACCGTCGGCGAACGCGAGCTGCGCGAGCTTGAGGACCACCTTCCACAACAGCGAGGGCGCGCGCGGCGTGCGCGGACCGTCACCGAGGGTCATGAGGTCGACCGCCTCCTCGAGCTCGCGGGTCGCGATCGCGGCGCGGCCGGTGCGGACCAGCACCGAGGCGAGGTCGAGGTACGTCTCGCCGATCAGATCCCCGTCGCCGGTCGCGATCGCCGCGCCGATCGCGCGTTGCAGGTACGGCACCGCGGCGCTGGAGTCGCTCTCGGCGGCGACCAGCTGGCCGAGCGCGCGCACCAGCAGCGCCTGGAGCCGCGCGCCCTGATCGCCCCAGCTCTCGGCCTCGTGGAGGACGCCGCGCGCGAGCGCCAGCTCGCCGGTGATCCGCAGGACCTCGGCGAGGCGGATCGAGATCGCGACCAGCACCGACGGCTCGAGCTCGCCGTTGGCGAGGGCGAAGCGGGCGCACATCAGCGCGTGGTTGAAGCTGCGCGCGGCGCCGACCTCGTCGAGCTGACGGACCGCGGCGTCACCAGCGTCGGCGTAGAGCTGCGCCGCCTCGGCGCGTAGCCCCGCGGCCTCGGTGTGGTGCGCGAGCACCGCCGTCGGCGACGGCTGGGTCGCGAGGTTGAGCCGCGCGAAGTCGTGCAGCTTGGTGCGGACGTGGGCGGGCATCGCGCCGTAGGTGACGTCGCGCAGGAGGTAGCTCGGGAACGTCGCGAGGCCGTTGGCGACGACCAGCCAGCCGCGCTGCACCGCGACGTCGAGCGCGGCGGGGAAGCTGTCGCCGAGCTCGGCGGCCTGCTCGACGGTGGCGAGCTCGGCCTCGCGGCCGAACACCGACGCGGCCTGGCACACGACCAGGGTGTCGCGCGGCAACGACGCCAGGCGCGCCGCGACCAGATCGGGCAGCAAGATCGGCGCGTGCTCGAGGGCGCCGCCCTCGGCGAGGTAGCGCACCAGGTGCTCGAGGTGCGCGGGCACGCCGCCGGTGCGCTCGATCAGCTGCGCCGCGGTCAGATCGCCCGTGGCCGGGACCCGCGCCAGCTGGGCCGCGACGAAGATCAGGGCCTCACCGTCGAGGGGCCCGAGGCCGGTGCGCAGGCAGTCGGCTGGCCAGGTCCGCGCCGCCTCGGCGGTGGTCGTCACGACGATCCGGACCCCGCTGTGATCGCGCTCGGCGACGCGCCGCACCAGCTCGACGCTGGCGCGATCGTAGCGATCGAGATCCTCGAACACGACCGCGGTCGGCCCGCGGGTCGCCTCGGCGGCGAGCACGCGGACCAGCGACGCGAAGGTCTCGCGGCGCCGCACGGGCGATTCGAGCTCGCCGAGCTCGGTCGCGTAGCCGAACAGCTCGGCGAGGCCCGGGACGTCGCGCTCGCCGAGGCCGCGCGCGATCGCCGCCGCCGCCAGCTCGTCGCGGCCGCACACCGCGGGCAGCTCGAGCATCGTCGCGACCAGCGCCCGCAGCGGGTACAGCGGGCTGGCGAGCCCCGACGGATCGGCGTCGGCCTGATAGATCGTCACGCCGATCGCGTCGGCGACGCGCTCGTAGGCGGCGGCGAGCAGCGCGGTGCGCCCCGACCCGGCCTCGCCGAGCACGAGCAGCGCGGGCGCGGCGCGGCGGCCGGCCAGGAAGTCGACCACCAGATCCAGCTCGAGGTCGCGGCCGACCAGCGCGATCGGCCACGGCGCCTGACCGTCGACCTCGACCAGACCACCGAGCTGGGTCAGCTCGGTGGTCTGCGACAGCGGCCGCCGCGGCAGTCCGCATTCCGGACAGAAGCGGAACAGCGTGATCGACTGCGCGCCGCACGCCGCGCACGCGAACATCGTCTGCACCACGATCGGCGCGGTCACCGTCGGGATCGCGGCGCGCATCGCCGCCGCGTCGGCGAACCGATCGCCCGGGCGTTTGGCCAGCGCGCGCAGGATGAACTCGTCGACCGCGGGCGTCACCGACACCGTCGCGCTCGGCGCCAGCGGCGCGGTCTTGAGCTGGCGGGTCAGGATGTCGACCGCCGAGCCGCCGACGAACGGCGTCTGCCCGGTCAAGAGCTCGTAGGCGACGATGCCGACCGCGTACAGATCGGTCGCGACCGTCGACTGCGATCCGCCGATCAGCTCGGGCGCCATGTACTCGGGCGTGCCGCAGATGTTGCGGTCCTCGCCCTCGCGCGGCGCGTTCACCAGCCGGGCGATGCCGAAGTCGACGACCTTCACCTGGTCCTGACCGGTGCGGCGCTGCTCGACGATGATGTTGTCGCTCTTGACGTCGGCGTGGATCACGCCCGCGAGGTGGGCCTCCTCGATGCCGGCGAGGATCTGATCGACGATGCCGAGCACGCGGGTCGGCGGCAGCGGGTGGAGCTGCGCGATCAGGTGCGTCAGCGTCGGGCCACGCAGGTACTCCATCACCAGGTACAAGAGCCCGTCGGGGGTCTGGCCGTAGTCGATGACCGAGACGGTGTTGGGGTGGTTGAGCCGGCTCGCGGCGAGGGCCTCGTCCTGGAAGCGCTTGACCAGCCGCGCGTCGGACGCCAGCTCGTCGTTCAGGATCTTGACGGCGACGGTGCGACCGAGCGCGATCTGATCGGCCTTGTAGACGGCGCCCGAGCCGCCGATCCCGATGCAGCCGCGCAGACGATATTTGTCGTCGAGCACGCGACCGACGAGCCGCTGCGCGGTTGCGAGATCATCCGACGACATCGTTCCCCTGGGGTGAGAGCATAGCGGGAGAGGGCGATGATCGATCCGGAGATCGTTGCAGATCGTCGACGGTCAGACCGCAAAGGCCGGACCACGACGCGATCATCGTTCGAGAATGACGGCGATTCCCTGACCGACGCCGATGCACATCGACGCGAGACCACGCTGACCGCGGCCGCCCGCAAGCTCGCGCGCGAGGGTCAACACCAGGCGCGCACCGGACGCGCCCAGCGGGTGGCCGATCGCGATCGCCCCACCGTTGACGTTGACGCGCTCGGGATCGAGGCCGAGCTGCTCGACGCACGGTAGCGCCTGGGCCGCGAACGCTTCGTTGAGCTCGGCGACGTCGATGGACGACGCCGCGAACCCGGCCCGGGCCAGCGCCCGCTGCGACGCCGGGATCGGGCCGAGCCCCATCAGGCTCGGCGCGACGCCCGCGACCGCCGAGGTCACGTAGCGCGCCTGCGGCGTCAGGCCGAGCTCCTTGACCGCGACGTCGCTCGCGAGCAGCACCGCCGCGGCGCCGTCGTTCAACCCCGACGAGTTGCCGGCGGTGACGGTGCCGTCCTTGGCGAACGCGGGGCGCAGCTTGGCGAGGCTGTCGTACGACGTGTCGCCGCGCGGATGCTCGTCGACGGCGACCTGGGTGACGGTGCCCTTCTTGTCGGTGCCGGTCGCGATCGCGATCAGCTCCTCGCCGAGGCGGCCCGAGGCCTGGGCGGCGGCGGCGCGCTGCTGCGATCGCAGCGCGAAGCGATCTTGCGCCTCGCGGCTGACCCCGTGCTGCCGCGCCACGCGCTCGGCGGTGTCGCCCATCGCGATCGTCTCGTGCAGCTCGGTCATGCGCGGATTGGTGAAGCGCCAGCCGAGCGTGGTGTCGTGCATCGTCTGCGGGCCGCGCGCGAACGCCGCGTCGGGCTTGCCCATGACGTACGGCGCCCGCGTCATCTGCTCGACGCCGCCGGCGATGATCAGATCGGCCTCGCCGGTCGCGATCAGCCGCGCGCCGTCGGCGATCGCCTGCATGCCCGAGCCGCACAGCCGGTTGACCGTGACGCCCGGGACGCTGATCGGCAGGCCGGCCAGCAACGCCGCCATGCGTCCGACGTTGCGGTTGTCCTCGCCGGCCTGGTTGGCGCAGCCCGCGATCACGTCGTCGATGCGCTCGGCCGGGATCCGGGTGCGCGCGACCAGCGCGGCGATCACCGCCGCGAGCAGATCGTCGGCGCGGACGCCGGCCAAGCCACCCCCGTAGCGGCCGAAGGGAGAGCGGACTCCATCGATGATGTAGGCGGCGCGGACCATGGTGCGGACCATACCTGGATCGGCCAAAAAGTTGGTCGTGACAGCGGCGGCGCCTAGCGTCGACGCATGCCGGTCTTCGATGCTTCGTCGCTGTCGTCCGCGCCCGTGACCGACGCGCCCGCGCAGGAGCTCGCGTGGTTCGCGATCCGTCAGCCCGCGGTGGTCCGCTTCCTCGAGCGGCGGCTGTGGGCGCCCGACGGCGACGCGTTCGCGGTCGCCCTCGACGCGGTGTGTCGCCTCCACGCCGCGGTCGCGCTGGCCCACGGCCTCGAGCCGGCCCGCGTCGACGATCGGCTGCTGCGCGAGGGCCTGGCGATGACCGCGCCGCCGTCGCTCCTCGCCTGGGTCCACGACCGCTGCACCGCCGCGCCCGTGGTCCTAACCGACGCCGAGGAGGCCGCGGTCGCGACGCTGATCGGCGCGGTGGCCTGGGGCTTCACCGCGGCGCGCGCCACGGCGGACGGCGATCGCTGGATCGGGTAGCATGCGCCCCCCATGCCGTCGCCCGCAGTGATCTCGTCCGAGGATGTCGACCGCACCATCTCCGCCTTCACCCGCCTCGATCAACGCGGCGACAAGAAGGCGATGAACAAGCTGGCCGGTCGGCTGCAACGCGAGCAGCCGCACCTGCTGCAGTACGCCGCCGCGATCCGCACCGATCACGGCGACAAGGCCGGCGAGGCCGCGGTGTTCTACGCGACCCTGGTGTGGGCGATGTTCGATCGCGAGCGCGAGGGCACGCTGCCGCGCATCACCGCGCAGAACCTCGGCGACGCCGACGCCCACGTCGCCGCGGTCCACGCCGCCGATGACGGCCTCGCCGCGCGCGAGGTCCACGACCGCTACGCGCCCGCCCAGGCCGAGGCCCAGCCCCACGTCTTCGCCAAGCTGCGCGAGCTGCTCGAGGAGGACGTTCGCGAGGCGGCGATGACCGCCGAGGTCGCGGCGACGATCTTCCGGCCGACCCAGGTCGCGATCGAGGCCTTCGACGCCGCGCTCACCGGTCGCCGCACGGGCGAGCGCCAGGGGACGATCGTCAACGACGCGCCCAAGGTCGGCCGCAACGACGTGTGCCCGTGCGGCTCGGGCAAGAAGTACAAGAAGTGCCACGGCGCCGCGGCGTAGTCGGTCCGTTACCGCCTTCTGCCTTTGAGCCGCGCGCGGCCTGACGCGCACACTGGGGCGTGAGCTGGGAGCTGGGACGAAAGGAGCGCGGCGCCGCCAGCGACCTCGGCCTCGACGGCGAGGCGCCCGCTCGACGATCCGCCGACTGGCAGCCGGCCCCGGGCAAGGTCACGCGCACCATGCGCCTGGCCCACCAGCTCGGCCAGGCGCGGCTGCGGCGCAAGGCCCACGGCGCCCTCACGGGGGCAGGCCCGCTCGACCTCGTGCGCGGCGGCGGTCGGCGGTTGCCCGCGCACCTCGAGCCCGCGCTCGCGGCGGCGCTCGGCCGCGACCTGTCGGCGGTGCGGATCCACGACGACGCGGCGGCGGCCGACGCCGCCGAGCGAGTCAACGCGCGCGCGTTCGCGATCGGCACCGACCTCTACTTCGCCAGCGGGCAATACGATCCGGGCTCGCCGTCGGGCCTGCACCTGCTGGCGCACGAGATCGCGCACACCGCGCAAGCGCCGGGGCGCGCGGGCGAGATGTCCGAGCCCCACGACGCCGACGAGCGCGAGGCCGACGCCTTCGCCGATCGGTTTGTCGCGACGCCGCCGACGCCGCAGCCGTCGCGGCTCTACGGCCCGCACGATCTGCCGATGCTGTCGACGGTCGCCACCGTCGGTCATCGCGTCCGCCGCGCTCCCGGATCCTCGGCCGGCACCGTCAGCTACCCCGCGGATCCGATCGAGCTGTTCGCGAAGCGAACGACCCCGCGCAAGAAGTTCGATCTGGTCAAGCCGACCTACGTGCCGCTGATCGCGGGGATGGTGATCGTCGACGGTCTGCCCGTCACCTACCGCGCGGGCGCGACCGCCGAGGTGTCTGCGGGCGCGTCGGCCTGGGCCGGGCCCGCGAACCTCAACGCCGTGGTCGTGACGATGTCGAACGCGCAGGCCGCGGCTCGCAAGGCGGCGGGCGTGTTCGGCCCGATCGGCGAGGTCGCCTACGACATGGCGAACGCGCCGTACAAGGCCAGCGCCAACCTGCACTTCGATGCCGGCGTCGAGGCGAGCCTCACCGCCGAGGCGGGCTTCGAGGCCGAGGTCGCCGCCGCCGACATGCTCGCGGTCGGTGGCTACGCCAAGCTCAAGGGCACCGCGTCGGGGTCGTCGCGGGTCCACCTCCACGGGCTCACGTCGTTCGACTACTGGGTCGGGGGCAAGGCGTCGCTCAACACCTCGATGACGGCGTCGTGGGACACCAAGATCACCTTCTCGCTCGCGGCCGAGGCCGGGATCTTCGTCGAGCTGCGCCCGCCCAAGATCCCGCTGCTCTCCGATCTCTACACCGCGGTGCGCAAGCTCCCGGGGCTCGACTACGTGATGCCCGAGTACGCGGCGCTCAAGTCTCGCCGCGAGTGGCCGGTCAAGTATCCGATCTACGACAAGACCAAGCAGTGGTCGCTGTCGCGCGAGATCCAGGTCTTCGGCGGCCTCGACAGCAAGAACGTGACCGGCGATCCCGAGGAGACCGGCCTCCTCGCGATGGCGCAATCGGCGCTCACCGACACCACGCACCAGAAGCCGGAGCAGGAGATCCCGAAGGAGGACAAGGACCCGCGGCCCAAGCCCGACGTCGCGGGTCAGCGCGCCGCGGCGCAGGCGCAGATCACGTCGACCAAGCGCACGGTCGCGCGCGAGCAGAAGTGGAACAAGGAGCTGCTCGACGCGGTGAAGGCGCGCAAGGCGGCGCAGGTGAAGCAGGCGTCCGCGGGCGGCAGCGCCGCGCCGCCGCTCGCGCTGCCGGTCGCCACCGAAGATCCCGAGGTCCAGCTCGGCAAGCGCGACACCGCGCTCAAGGACGCCGACGGCGCGATGGGTGAGCTGACGTCGACGATCGGCAAGCTCGAGCCCGAGGAGAAGAACGACAATACCGAGCATCGGCGCGCCGCGGGTTTGGGCTACGTCGCGATCGCCAAGTCGGCCGACAAGGTCGGCGACGCGATCGACGCCGACCAGGGCGAGTTCGCCAAGCCGCTGGTGTCCGACGACAAGGTCGCCGAGAAGGAGTTCAACACGCTCTTGGCCGCGACCATGACGCGGCTCGATCCCATGTACGACGCGACGACGGGCGAGGCCGAGTGGTGCAAGGAGATGCTCGAGGCGACGTCGGGCATCGCCGCGGTGTCGTCGTTCCGCGAGAAGGTGCTCGAGCGTCACAACACCGCGCGCCGCGCCAACTTCGATCTCGAGCGGCTCGGGCCGTCGGTCGAGGCGGCGCGCAAGCGTGGGCTGCGCGGCGACTATCCGGGCGCGCTCGCCGATCTGAAGGGCCTCGAGCCCACGATCGCGTCGA
>JAYTAJ010000588.1:0-1606 GCA_043737575.1 Myxococcales bacterium
TTCGGCATCCAGAACCTGTGGAAGCGCGATCGCCCGCGCCCCGGGCTGCGCCCGCCGTTCGAGCCGCTCGACAAGATGCCGTTCATGGCCCGCGACGTCCTCGACGAGCCGATCGGCACCGTCCACATGTGCACCCAGCGCGGCTGCCCGTTCCCGTGCACCTACTGCGCGGCCCGCATGTACAACGAGCTGTACGACTCGGTCGGCGCCGGCGAGTACGGCCGCCGCCGCAGCCACGACAACCTGCTCGCCGAGCTGCACCAGCTGCGCGCCGACGGCCGGCTCGGCTACGTCATCTTCCTCGACGACACCTTCACGATCAACCACGGCTGGGTCCGCGAGTTCTGCCGCCGCTACGGCGAAGAGATCGGCGCGCCGTTCTCGCTGCACGCGCGGGTCGAGACCGTGAACGAGAAGATGCTGCACATGCTGGCCGCGGCCGGCTGCCAGATGATCACGTACGGCGTCGAGAGCGGCAGCGAGCGCGTGCGCCGCGACATCATGGATCGCCAGGTCACCAACCAGCGCTTCCGCGACGTGTTCCGCTGGACCCGCGAGGCCGGCATCCTCTTGACCTGCAACTTCATGATGGGCCTGCCGGGCGAGACGCCGGCCGATCTGCAGATGACGCTCGACCTCGCCGAGGAGCTCGATGTCCTCGACTTCGGCTACTTCGTCTTCTATCCGTACCCGGGCACGGCGCTGTTCCGGGTGTGCAAGGACAAGGGCTATCTGCCCGACGACTACCTGACCCGTCCGGCCAACCACCGCGCGTCGATCCTGACCTTGCCGACCCTCACCGCCGACGACATCGCCACCTACTACGATCGGTTCACCGATCTGCGCCGCCGCCTGTACCAGCGCCGCAACCTCGAGCTGCCGGCCGAGGAGCAGCACGGCGCCTGGGATCACGTCGATCAGCTGGCCGCGGCGGGCTGACGTATCCTTTCGCGCGCGCCGATCGTTTTTCTCCCATGACGACCCAACCCGCACCGACCCGCCGCCTGTTCGTCTCGATGATGGTGTCCCTCGATGGCTTCATCGAGGGCGCCAACCGCGAGCTCGACTGGACGCCCCAAGGCGATCCCGAGTTCGATCAGTACTGCGACGAGATGATCGACTCGATCGACCTCGCGCTGTTCGGCCGCCGCTCGTACGAGATGATGATCGGCTACTGGCCGGCCGCCGAGCACCCGCCGCGGTCGCCGAAGGAGCAGGCGTTCGCGCGCAAGATGAACGCGCTGCCGAAGATCGTCCTGTCGCGGACCCTCGACCACGCCGCGTGGGCCAACACCCGCGTCGAGCGCGACGTGTCGGCGATCGCCGCGGTGAAGCGCGAGCCGGGCAAGGCGATCGCGGTGTGGGGTGGCGCCGGTGTCATCGCGTCGCTGGCGCAGCTGGGGCTGATCGACGAGTACCGCGTGATCGTCCACCCGATCGTCCTCGGCGGCGGCACCCCGTTGTTCCAGGGCGTCGACGGCCGGCGCGCGCTGACGTTGACGCGATCGACGACGCTGCGCTCGGGCCTCGCGATCCTCTGCTACCAACCGGCATGACCCTCGATCAGCTGTCCGACGACGTGAAGGCGTCGTGGCACCGCTTCCTC
>JAYTAJ010000589.1:0-3860 GCA_043737575.1 Myxococcales bacterium
GTCGCCGCCGACGACGGCGCGGCGCCGCGCGCGGCGATCCGGCCCGCGGCGGTCGTGCCGACGCCGATCGTCGAGCCGATCGTCGAGCCGATCGTCGAGCCGGTGCCGATCGTCGAGCCAGCGCTGCTCGTCATCGAGCCGGACCCGATCGCCGCGCCTGCGATCGAACCAGCGGTCGCGCCGCCGCGATCTGGCAAGCGCGCGCGTCGACCCGCGTCGGTGCGTGCGGCAGCGCCGCGGCCCGCTGCCGCCAGCGCCGCGGAGGCGCGCGACGCCGCCAACATGGATCGCGGCGACTGACGGACATGACGCCGCCCGGCCTCGCCGTCGCCGCCGTGCTCGCCGTGGGTGCCGTCGTCGCCCTGGGCGGGACCGCGCACGCGCAGGACGCGTCGGCCGAGGTCCTGTTCCGCGATGGCGATCGGCTGATGGGCGAGGGCAAGCTCGCCGAGGCGTGCGTCGCGTTCGAGGGCTCGAACCGCATCGAGGCCCGGGCCGGCACGCTGATCCGCCTCGGCGATTGCCGCGAGAAGAACCAGCAGCTGGCGTCGGCGTGGTCGGCCTACGTCGACGCGCTGTCGCGGGCGAAGGACCCGGGGAAGAAGAACGTCGCGACCGCCAAGGTGCGCAGCCTCGAGGCGCGGCTGTCGCGATGGACGATCACGATCGCGGCGCCGACCCCGGGGCTGACGATCACGCGCGACGACGTCGTGATCGATCGGGCGCTGTGGGGCCGCGCGATCCCGATCGACGGCGGCACGTACACGCTGCACGCGACCGCGGTCGGCTTCGCGCCGTGGCAGGCGACGGTGAAGGTCCCGATCGAGAGCGGCGCGGTCACGATCGAGGTGCCCGCGCTGGTCGAGCTGCCGCCGACCGAGCCGACCTCGGACCCGACGATCGATCGCACCGATCGCACCGATCGCACCGTTCGCCCGATCGCGTCGGTCGAGCGGCCGCGCGGGTTGTCGGGGCGGCGCAAGGCGGCGATCGGGCTCGGCGCCACCGGCGCGGTCGTGACCGGCGTGGCGATCGTGCTCGGCTTGCAGGCGCGCGCCCTCGAGGCCGACGCCGCGCGGATCTGCCCCGACGTGATGTGCCTGCGCGCCGACGAGGCCAACGCCGCGCTCGACCGCGCCAGCACCCGCGCGCGGCTCGCCAACGTCGGCTACGGCGTCGGCGGCGCGGCGATCGCGACCGGCGCGATCCTGTGGCTCCTCGGCGGCTCGTCGGATCGCGGGCGCGGCGTCGCGCTGGTGCCGACCCGCAGCGGCGCCGCGGTGGTGGGGCACTTCTGATGCGGCGCCGCTGGATCGGGCTCGCGCTCGTCGTCGTCGCCGGCTGTCGCATCGACGACACTCGCTACATCCATCCCGACGATGGCGGCGTCGCCGACGGCGGCATCGACGCGATCGACGCCGCGCCGGGCCAGGCGGCGATCATGGTCACGCCCGACACGCTCGGCGTCCGCGAAGGCAACGCGACCACGGTCGGGGTGCGGCTGTCGCGGGCCCCGACCGGCTCGGTCACGGTCGGGTTCTCGGCCGGCGGCCCCGCCAGCGGCCTGACCTTCACGCCGGCGTCGCTGACGTTCACGGCCGCGACCTGGGCCGCCGATCAGCCGATCTTCATCGACGCGCTCGAGGACGACGACGCCGCCGACAGCCAGAAGGTGATCGTGTTCAGCGCGGCCGAGCACACCGGCGTGACGGTGCCGATCTCGATCACCGACAACGACGTGCTCGGGCTGTTCGTCACCCCGCCCGCGCTCGACGTCACCGAGGGCCGGAGCGGCACGCTGCAGATCAGCCTCACCGCGGCCCCGGCGACCACGACCACCGTGACGCTGTCGTCGTCGGCGACCGACGCCGCGACGGTGGCGCCGTCGTCGTTGACCTTCACCGGCGCCAACTGGAGCGAGGTCCAGACCGCGGCGATCCAGGGCGTCGACGACGCCGACGTGACGTCGGACGCGGCGGTCGTCACCGTCGCGGCGCCCGGCATGCTGTCGGTGGCGGTCGACGTCGCGGTGACCGACGACGACATCCTCGCGATCGTGCCGTCGGCGACGTCGCTCACGCTCGGCGAGGGCCAGGCGTCGACCGGCTTCACCGTCGCGCTCACCCAGCTGCCGCCGAGCGCGATGACGGTGCAGCTCACCGCGTCGGATCCGTCGGTGACGGTGGTGCCGTCGACGTTGACGTTCACGACCATGGCGGCGCAGGCCGTCACGATCACCGGCGCGCCCGACGTCGACTACGCCGACGAGGCGACGACCGTGACCTTGCACGGCAGCCTCGCGGGCGTCGTCGATCGCATCGTCGCGGTCGCGGTCACCGACGACGACACCCAGGCGATCATCGCGTCGCCGCAGAACCTGACCGCGACCGAGCGCGGCGCGCCGAGGACGTTCGACGTCCGCCTCGCGTACCAGCCCGAGACCTCGGCGACGGTCGCGCTGGCGACCTTGGGCTCGACGCGGATCAGCCTCGATCGCCCCGAGCTCACCTTCACCGCGGGCAACTACGCGACCACCCAGCGGGTGACGGTGACGCCGCTGTCCGACAACGACCTCGTCACCAGCACCGTCCCGATCGCGCTGTCGACCCAGGACGCGCCGGTCACGGTCACGGTCTCCGTCGCGGTCGCCGACGCCGATCAGCAGACGCTGATCGCGACCCCGGCCAGCCTCAACGTCGACGAGGGCGACCAGGCCACGTTCACCGTCAACCTCGGCTTCGCGCCCGCGGGCACCGTCACCGTGACCGCGGCGACCGGCAGCGCCCTGCTCGGCGTCACGCCGGGGTCGCTCAGCTTCGACGCCGCGACCTGGAGCACGCCGCGGACCGTCACGCTCACCGCCGGCGTCGACGCCGACACCGCCGATCTCGACACCATGATCACCCTCAGCGGTGCGGCGGCGCCGCAGTCGAAGGTGGTGCCGATCCGCATCATCGATCAGACGGTCACCGAGCTCGCGGTCACGCCGTCGGCGCAGACCATCCCCGAAGGCGGCACCCGCACGTTCGTCGTGAGGCTGTCGGTTCAGCCGAGCGGGCCCGTGGTCGGTACCATCATGACCGACGACGCCGCGATCGCGACGGTCAGCCCGACGATGTTCACGCTCGACGCCAACAACTGGAGCAGCGGCGTCACCGTCACCGTGACCGGCGTCGACGATCCCGACGTCGGCAACGACACCGCGACGATCACGTTCGCCGCCGGCCCGTCGACCCAGTCGGTGACCGCCAACGTCACCGACGACGACGTGGTGCGGGTCGTGGTGTCGGACGCTGCGGTCAGCGTGCCCGAGGGCAGCGGCGCCACCATCGACGTCACCCTGTCGGCGGCGCCGGTCGCGAACACGACGGTGACGGTGACCGCGCCGGCCGGGGTCAGCCCGTCGACCGCGACGCTGTCGTTCAACAGCAGCGACTGGGATCAGCCGCAGCCGGTCGTGCTGACCGCGGTCCGCGACGACAACATCACGCTCGACGCCACGACGGTGAGCTTCACCCCCAGCCCGAGCGGCGTCGCCGCGACCGCGACGGTGACCGAGAGCGTCGACTACACGATCATCACCGGCTGGCGCGGCGAGGTCGGCGATCCCGGCGAGCGCACCCTCGCGTCGCTCCACGCCTGGCGCGCGCCCACCGTTGATCACGACGGGCCGATCGCGCTGCCGGCGTGCGCTCAGATCGACAAGATCTTCGCGATCAGCAAGAGCCCGAGCAGCGGCACGATCCAGGTCGGCCTGTACACCGACGACGCCGGCGAGCCGGGCACGCGGGTGCTCGACTCGGCGTCGCGGGTCCTGACGCCCGGCCTCAACACGTACACGTTCACCGGCCTCGAGCTGT
>JAYTAJ010000590.1:0-1605 GCA_043737575.1 Myxococcales bacterium
GATCTGGCGGCGCTGCTCGCGTGCTTCCGCGATCTCCACGACACCGTCAGCGCGCTGCACCGCGCCGGCGTCGTGATCGGCGACTTCAACGACGGCAACGTCCTCGTCGACCGCGGTCGCTGCCACCTGATCGACGCCGACAGCCTGCAGTACGCGACGTGGCGCTGCCCGATGTTCACCGATCGCTTCGTCGATCCACGGCTGTGCGATCGCGCCGCGGCGGCGCCGACGCTGGTCAGCCCCCACGATCTCGCCAGCGACTGGTTCGCGTTCGCGACGATGCTGTTCCGCGCGCTGGCGTGGGTCGGCCCGTTCGGCGGCGTCCACCAGCCCGCCGATCCGCGCGCCCGGGTCGCGCCCGCCGCGCGTCCGCTGCGCGGCCCCAGCGTGTTCGGCCCCGACGTCATCTACCCGCGGTCGTCGGCGCCGCTGGCCGGGCTCCCCGACGAGCTGGCCGCGTGCTTCCGCGCGATCTTCGACGGTGGCCACCGCGGTCGCTTCCCGCGCGAGCTGATCGAGCGGCTCGCGCTCACCCGCTGTCCGACCTGCGCGATCGACCACGGCCGCGCGCGCTGCCCCGGGTGTCGCCACGCCGCGCCGACCTTCGCCGTGACCCGCGCGATCACCGCGGTCGCGATCGATCCGCGCACCGTGCGGCGCGCCACCCGCGCGGTCGGCACCACCGCCGACGCCGACGTCTGGCTGCAGGGCGGCGCGCTGATGCGGCGCGGCGCCCTCGGCCCCGAGCCGATCGGCCAGATCGTCGTGGGCGCGTCGCGGGCCTGGGTCGGCCCGCAGCTCGGCGCCGGCTGGTGGCGCGCTGGCGGCTACGCGATCGCGTTCACCTTCGCGCCGAGCCGCCGCGGCGTCGACGATCGCGCGCGCCTGCCCGCGCTGCGCGGCCGCATCGTCGACTGCGGCGCCATCCTCGGCGACGATCGAGCCTGGCTGTGGTGGCGCGAGGCCGACGGCGCCCGCGAGCGGGTGCTGCTGTGCTGCGTCGCGGGCGGCGAGGTCCGCGGCACCGCCGAGGCCAGCGTCGCCGATCTCGACTGGATGGTCGGGCTCGCGGGCGCCTGCGCCGCCGGGCCGTTCCTGTTCGTGCCGACCGACGACGGCATCGTCCGCGTCGAGGTCGACGGCGGCGTCGCCCGCGCGACCCGTCGCTTCGTCGAGACCGCGCCGCTGTGCGCCGCCGCCGACGATCTGATCGCCGACCGCGATGGCCTCGTCATCGTCAAGGCCGGCGCCCCCATCGCCCTTGCGTCCGGCGCCGCGCGCGCCGTGCGCCTCACGTTCACCGCCCGCGCCGCGGGCCAGGAGTCATGACATGCGACCGACCAAGCCACTGCCGCTCCCCGATCACTACGATCCCGCCGACGCCGCGCGCTGGGGCTATCGCCCCGACGAGGCCGGCCTCGCCACCGCCGCCGCGACCTGGCGCGCCACCCACCAGGTGCGGCCGTCGGGCTCCGACGAGCGCCGCCTGCATCTGCTGCTGATCGATGTGCAGAAGGACTTCTGCTTCCCCGAGGGCAGCCTCTACGTCGCCGGCCGCAACGGCACCGGCGCCGTCGACGACTCGCGCCGCATCGCCGAGCTGAT
>JAYTAJ010000591.1:0-3856 GCA_043737575.1 Myxococcales bacterium
TCGATCACCTCGGCGACAAGGCGACCGCGCACTTCGCCGGGCTGCGCGCCACCCTCGACACGATCGGCGTGCCGTACCAGGTCGATCCGCGCATCGTGCGCGGCCTCGACTACTACACCGGCACCGTGTTCGAGATCGTCACGACCACCGACCAGCTGAAGTCGCAGAGCACGGTGTGCGGCGGCGGTCGCTACGACGGCATGATCGCCGGGCTCGGCGGGCCGAGCACGCCCGCGTTCGGCTTCGCGTTCGGCGTCGAGCGCGCGGTCACGCTGATGCCGGAGCCGGCCGAGCACTACGCGGCGAAGGTCGATCTGTTCATCGCCGCGATCGGCGCGGCGGCGCGGCAGCGCGCGACCGCCCTCGCCCACGCCCTGCGCCTCGCCGGGATCGTCGTCGAGGTCGAGCACCGCGAGGTCGGCATGAAGGCGCAGTTCCGCCGCGCCGACAAGCTCGGCGCCAAGCTCACGCTGGCGATCGGCGACGACGAGCTGGCCAGCGGCCACGGCAAGCTGAAGCACATGGCGGCGCGGACCGAGACCCCGGTCGCCCTCGACACGCTCCACGCCGCGGTGGTCGCGGCCCTCGGCGCGGAGTAGCCTGGGACGATGTCTTCCAAGGAAGCCAAGCCGGTGCCCGAGCGCGCCCACACCGACGCCAGCCTGCGGGCCGAGCGTCGCAAGGCCGACGCGCTCCTGATCGCGCGCACCGCCGCGGTCGAGGACACCGCCGACGCCGTCGTCGAGCTCGAGCGCCAGGAGGCCGACAACCTGATCGAGGCGGCGCGTGACCAGGCCGACGCGGTGATCGCCCGCGCCGAGGACGCGCCCGCGATCGACGAGGCCGAGGTCGCGGTGGCGCGGGCGACCGAGGACGAGGCGCTGGCCAGCGCCCGGGCCGAGGCCGACGCGCTGCTCGAGCGCGGGCGCGCGGCGCAGAAGACCGCGATCAAGCAGCTGCTGAAGGTCGAGCGCGAGGAGACCAACGAGCGGCTCGACGACGAGCGCGAGCACGCCGACACCGTGGTGGCGTCGCGCGACGACTTCCTCGCGATGGTGAGCCACGACGTCCGCGGGCTCCTGACCGGGATGTCGATGAGCGCCGACCTGCTGCTCGAGACCACGCCCGACCTGGTCGCCGAGCGGCTGCCGCGCGAGGCCCGCCGCATCCAGCGCCTGACCGCGCGGATGAACCGCCTCATCGGCGATCTGCTCGACGTCGTCAGCATGGAGTCGGGCAAGCTGAAGGTGATCGCGATGCCGCAGGACGCGCGGCCGCTGGTCGCCGACACCATGGAGGCGTTCCAGCTGGTGGCGAAGCAACGCACGGTCGATCTCACCGCCGAGGTGCCGAGCACCCCGATCGCGGGGGTGTTCGATCACGACCGCATCCTGCAGGTCCTGACCAACCTGGTCGGCAACGCGATCAAGTTCACCGAGCCCGGCGGCCGCGTCACCGTCACGCTCGCGCCGATCGAGGACGGCATCCAGTTCACGGTGCGCGACAACGGCTGCGGCATCGCCGCCGATCAGCTCGAGTCGATCTTCGAGCGGTTCTCGCAAGCGGCGCAGGCCGATCGCCGCGGCCTCGGCCTCGGCCTGTACATCGCCCGCGGCATCGTCGAGGCCCACCGCGGCACGATCTGGGTGACCAGCGACCTCGGCCACGGCTGCGCGTTCTACGTCACGCTGCCCGCCGCCGTCGGGTAGCGTCAGCGTCGACGCGCGCGCGCGCGCAGGAGCGCGGCGGCGATGACGAGGCCGGCGATCGCGGTCATCGCCAGGATCGGCGGGCCGCGGCGCACCGGCGTCGGCGCGCGGCGCGGCGCGATCGTCGCGGCAGCGGCAGCGGTGATCGGCGCGATCGGCGCCGCGCCGATCTGGGCCGCGACCGGCCGGGCCTCGCCCCAGGTGATCGTCTCGATCGGCGTGCCGTCGACGCGGATCGCGGTGACCTCGATGCGCGGCCCGACGACGTGGACCCGCAGGTAGTGGCTGACCCGCTCGTAGCGCTGGACCGCCGCGCGATCGATCGCCGACGGCCGCTTGCCGCGCGCGTACAGCGGCGCGCCGCCGCCGCCCGACACGAAGTAGCGGACGCCGCCGACCTCGGCGCGCTCGTAGCAGTGATCGTGGCCGGAGAACACCGCGGCGACGCCGTAGCGCTCGAACAGCGGCGTCCAGCGCTCGCGCAGATCGCGGTGGCCGCCGTGGATCGAGATCGAGAACGGCGGGTGGTGCATCACGACGAAGATCGGGCCGATCGCCGGATCCTGGCGCGCCGCCGCCAGCTCGCGCTCGAGCCACGCGGTCTGGTCGGTCAGCGCGAACGACGACGAGTTCGAGTCGAGGACGATGAAGCGGGCCGGCCCGTAGGTGAACGCGTAGACCCGCTCGGGATCGGGGCCGTCGTCGGGCAGCGCGAACCGCGCGCGATAGGCCTCGGCGCTGCGGGCGCGGCCCTGACGATCGTGGTTGCCGAGCGCGGGGTAGAGCACGTTGTCGGCGAGCAGCGGCGCCTCGATCTCGAAGAACTCCTGCCACTGCCGGCGATCGACGCCGTCGTCGACCATGTCGCCGGTGCCGAGCAAGAAGTCGGGGACCTCGGCGCGGACCCGCTCGACCAGCTGGCGATGCGCGCCCGTGCCCGAGCGGGTGTCGCCGTAGACGACGAACGACAGCGGCACCGGTGAGCCCGGCGTCGGCGCGGTGGTGAGCTCGCCGCGCGCGACCTCGGCGCCGACCCGCACCTGGTAGCGGTAGCGCGCGCCCGCGGCGAGGCCGCCGACCACCAGCTCGACCCGCGCCGCGGCGGCGACGTCGATGGTCTGCGCGCCGCCGGCGTCCTCGACGGTGACGGTGCCGGCCTGGGGCCGCGCCGTCTCCCACAGGATCGTGACGCTGCGATCGGTCGCGTGCTGCAGGTACGGCCGGGTCACGAAGTCGCTGGCGGCGGCGACCGACGGCGCCACCAGCGCGAGCGCGAGCACCACCGACCGGACATGCGCGCGCCGCTCCACCCCCCGACTATCGCGCTCGCCGTGGTGAGCCAGCAAGTTTCGTGCGCATTGACGTACGACCCGCTCAGCGATAGCGGGTGCGCGCCATCAGCGCGATCAGATCGCGCGCGCTGTCGCGCTGGTAGCCGAACCGCGCGATCAGGGTCTCGAGGGCGCGCTCGGCGCGCTCGCGGGCCGGGGTCGAGGCGCCGCTGGCGTCGGTGGTGAGCAGCGCGACCAGCTCGGCGACGCCGACCGCGATCGCCTTCTTGTGCTTCTCGAAGTACGCGTCGCGCAGCTTCTTCACGTGATCGGCGAAGATGTCGGCGAGCACCGGCTTCTCGCCCTTGTGATCGAGCGACCACGCGCCGATCTTGGCGATCATCGCGCCGCGCACGTCCTCGGGCTTGCCGGTCACCTCGAGGGTCTTCTCGACCTCGGCCATGAAGCCGAGATCGGGATCGTCGAGGCGGCCGGTCGACGGGTTGCGCAGCTTCTCCTTGCGCAGCCAGTGGGTGACGTGGGCCATGTAGCGCTCGAACACCCGCTGGTACTCGCTCTCCTCGACCATGCCGAGCGAGGCCCGGACCTCGTCGTCGACCTTGGCGAGCAGGCGCTCGCGGCACAGCTCGACGAACTTCTTGTGATCGTGGTAGCCGCCCGGCTGGACGTCCTGGCGCAGGAACTCGTAGAGCGAGGTCTGCTTGGCGAGCTCGGTCAGCTCGTCGAGGACCGCGAGCGGCGAGATGTACGCGTAGCGCGGCGACGCCGCCGCGTTCAGCAGCGCGCCCTGGATCTCGCGCGGCGACGCGCCGATGCGGCCCTCGTAGTTCGGGTACGTGTCGCTCTCGGCATAGA
>JAYTAJ010000592.1:0-1603 GCA_043737575.1 Myxococcales bacterium
GATGTTCTCGTCGGACTACCGCGCCGCGCGAGCCGCGGAGGCGGCCGGCGATCCCGACGGCGCCGCGCAGCACTACGCGCTGGCGGGCGACCTCGAGGCCGCGGTGCGGATGCACATCGCGCGCGCGGCCCGGGCGCCGGATCGCGCCGCCGAGATCGCGGCGCTGCGCGACGCGCTGCACTGGGCCGGGGCCGAGGCCACGCTGATCGGGCTCGCCAGCGGCGCGCTGGGCCGGGCGCTGCTCGCGAAGGCCAAGGCCGAGGGGATCGCGACCGCGCGCGATCGCGAGCGGGTCCACGAGGCGGCGCGGCTCTTGTCGGCGGGCGGCGCCCACCGCGAGGCCGGCGAGGCGTACCAGGCGATCGGCGATCTGGCGGCGGCGGCGGCGGCGTACTCCGACGCCGGGCTGATCGATCGCGTCGAGGCGACCCTGGCCGAGGAGGCCGAGCGCACCGAGGGCGAGAGGTCGGCGCGCGACGCGTTCGCCGACTACCAGCTGCATCGGCGGCTGGGGCGGCGCAGCCTGGCGCGGACGGCGCTCGAGGCCAGCCTGGCCGCGGAGTCGACCGACGATCGCCGCCGCCTGCTCGACGCGTTCGTCGCCGATCTGATCACCGGCGGTCGGGTCGAGCTGCGGCCGCGCGGCGGCGCTGGCGTCGTGGTGTGCGCGCGCGCGATCGTCGCGCTCGGCCGCGACGCGCTGTGCGATCTGCCGCTGCGCGCCGGCGGGGTGTCGCGCCGTCACGCCGAGCTCGAGCCGACCGCGGCCGGGTGGAGCGTCAAGGACGGTGGCTCGCGCAACGGCACGCTGATCGGCGGCCTGCCGATCGCGGGTAAGGTCGCGCTGCCCGACCGCGGCAGCCTCGAGCTGGGCGAGGACTGCCGGATCGACTACGAGATCGTCGGCGCGCCCGGCGTCTTGATCGCGACGGTCGCGACCGGGCTCGATCGCGGCCGCCGCCTGATCGTCACGCGGCCCGATCAGGTCGTCGATCTCGCGCCGGTCGAGCTGGCGTGCGAGGTGTGCTTCGAGCAGGGCGCGCCGTGGCTGGGTCGGCCCGGCGCCGCGTTTCGCCTCGGCGACGATCGCATCGGCAGCGGCCGCGCCCAGCTGATCGTCGGCGACGTCGTGAGCTGGGACACCGTGACCCTCGACGTGCTGGCATGACCGAGCGCGGCTTCTGGAGCCGGCTGTTCGGGCGCCGCCGCAGCGCGGTCGTGGCGCCGCCGGTCGAGCCGGTGGTGTTGCGCGACGAGGACGACGTCTGGCTCGAGCAGCTCACCGCGTCGCTCGGCGACGGCCGCCGGCTCGACGAGCTGGCCGCGGTCGACACCCTCGTGCACATCGACGGCCTGTGGCAGCGCGGCCACGAGCGGCTCGCCACCGAGTGGCTCGAGAAGCTGATCGCGATCCCTGACGCGCCGGCCGCGGCGATCGCGACGTTGCGCGTGCGCCTGGTCGATCGCCTCGAGGCTCGCCACGAGCTCGAGCGCGGCGTCGCCCACCTCGCGGCGCTGACCGCGATCGACGCCCACGCGCTGCGCGCCCACTACCTGCTCGCCGAGCACCACCGCAAGCACGGCGACGACGCCGCGGCGCTGC
>JAYTAJ010000593.1:0-1603 GCA_043737575.1 Myxococcales bacterium
ACGACAACCGGGCACCGCGAGTCCAAGGTCCTCACGAAGCTGCCGGGCTTCGTGACGGCGCCGACCACGTTCTCGCTGAGCGTATGGCGGTTCCCCACCAAGACGGCGCGCGGGTCGACCTATGTCCACGTCTATCTGCGGCCGTTCGACGCGACGGAGCAGCGCTTCCAGATCCGCACCGTGAGCCTCTTGTGGGCGACGGAGCAGCGAACGCTCGACGAGCCGCTGATCGGGCTGCTGCGATCGATGGCAGCGGCGTACCCCTTGGCGCAGGGCTGCGTCGGGTCCTACCGCTCGCGCGCCTATGCCGGCCACGAGGTGCTCGACCCGATCGACAACCAGTCTGAGCTCGACGGCGGCATCCCGGGTCGACCGAATCCGACCTCGCCCACAGTCATCCGGCTCCACGAGGACGAGATGTGCCGCAGCATGGGGGACGACAAGCTGCGGCGGCTGTACCCGATCACGATCATCGGCCCGCAGATCTGGGCGCAGCTGCCGCCGATGCCGGCGTTCGATCCGATGCCGACGATCGAGGACCTCGGCGACTGCAAGCTGCTGACCGCGTGGCCGGAGCTGTGCGAGCCGCGCGACCCGGAGTTCCTGCGCGGCACCCGGGCGCTGCGCGCGTGGCTGTGGCCGTACACGATCCAGAACCCGGCCGATCACGTCGACAACGATCCGCCGTGACGGCTCGGCGCGGTTGATGCAGCGTCGCGCGATCCGAGCTACGCTCCGCGCGATGACGCAAGCGGTCCCTGACTCCAAGCTCCCGGCGGCGATCGCGTTCGGGCTGTGCGCGGTCGGCCTCGTGCTCGGCCTCATCGGCGGGTTCACCCAGGGCTCGTACGCGGGCGGCATCATCGCCGGGCTCGGCGTGATCCCGGCGATGGTCGGCATGTGGAAGGGCATCCAGCAGGAGTCGCAGATGACCTTGGGGATGTCGGTGCTGGCGGTGCTGGTGTCGCTCGGGGTCGGCGCGATGCTGCTGATCCTCGCGATCGTGCATACGGTCCGATCATGAGAGGCCTCGCGATCGCAGCGGCGATCGCGTGCAGCGCGGCGGTGGCGTGGGCCGACCAACCGGCGCCGGAGCCCGAGCAGAAGCTCATCCACACCGACAAGGCGATGGGCACGATCGTCCAGGTGACGATCTGGACCGACGACGAACCGGGCGCGGCGGTCGCGGCGCAGGCGGTGTTCGCTGAGCTGCGCCGGCTCGACGCGATGATGACGACGTGGACGCCGACCAGCGAGATCTCGCAGATCAACGCCGCGGCGGGCGACGGCAAGCCGGTGAAGGTCTCCGACGAAGCGTTCGCGGTGATCGCGCGCTCGGTCGAGGTCAGCCGGGCGTCGAAGGGCATCTTCGACATCACGGTCGGCGCCTACGCCGGGCTGTGGAAGTTCGATCAGGACATGGACGGCACGCTGCCGGCCCCGGCCGAGGTCGCGGCGCGCAAGCAGCTGGTCAACTGGAAGGACATCGTCCTCGACAAGAAGAAGAAGACGGTGCGGCTCAAGCGCCCCGGCATGAAGATCACGCTGGGCGGCATCGCCAAGGGCTACGCGGTCGATCGCGCGGCCAAGCTGCTCGACGACG
>JAYTAJ010000594.1:0-1603 GCA_043737575.1 Myxococcales bacterium
GTCGTCGACCTTCCAGCCGAGCGCGGTGAACGGCTGCGGCGTCAGCTCCTTCACCCGCTGCACGCGCAGCATCGTGCCGGCGGCGTCGAACACCAGCGCGAAGGGATTCTCTTCGACGAACTGCAAGCCGAGCACGTCCTGGTAGAAAGCGCGGCTGCGCGCCGCATCGGTGGTGGCGAGGAACGCGACGACGGGAGTGCGATCGAGCATGGCTCGTGTGTATGGCCGCGGCGCGCCCGCGTCCAGCCGCTACGGTAAGGTGTCGCGCCGATGAGCGTCGATCTCCCTGCGAGCGCGCTGCGCCTGGTCGAGCGCTGCTTCGGCGCCGCGATCGCGCAGCAAGCGCGGGCGTGGGTCGACGGCGATCGCGTCCACATCGTCAAGCCACCGCCGTGGCCGGTCGTCGGCCGGGTCGGCGGCCACGTCGTCACCGTCCACTACCGCGTCGAGGGCGAGGTGCTGCGCGGCGAGTGCTCGTGCGAGGTCGGCACCGACTGCGAGCACGCGGCGGCAACCGCGCTGGTGGTGCTGGCGCGCGAGCGGGTGTACGCGGCGGCGCAGATCGAGGCGGCGCGCCAGACCCGGGTCGGCGAGTGGCTGGCCGAGCTGGGGCGCCACGAGCCACCGCCCGCGCCCGCGGCGCCGACCAACCAGGTGATCGCCTACGTCCTCGACGGCCGCGACGGCGAGGCCGGGCTGACGGTGGTGCAGTGCGCGCGGCTGCGCAGCGGCGCGCTCGCGCCGGGCCTGCCGATGGCGGCGCTGGCCGATCCGCAGCGCGGCGCGCCGCGCTGGGTCGAGGTCGATGATCTGCGGCGCATCGCGATGCTGCGCGCGGTGACGCGAGCGATGCCGCAGGTGACGCGGCTGCGCTTCGATCGGATCCACGCCGAGCTGGTCGAGGAGGTGGCGCAGACCGGCCGCCTGTTCTGGGAGCGCAGCGACGGTGCGGCGCTGGCGTGGAGCGCGCCGCGCGTCGAGACGCTGCGGTGGCAGCCGTGCGCCGATCCGCCGGGCAGCTATCGCCTCGCGCTCGATCCGCCGCTGCTGATCGCGGTCGCGCGCACCAGCCACTACGTCGATCCGGTGGCGGCGCAGATCGGTCCGCTCGAGCTCGGCCTGCCGACCGAGCTGGTGCAGCGCCTGGTGACCAGCCCACCGGTGCCGGGCGCGATGCGCGCCACCGTCGAGCGCAGCCTGGCGCCGCTCCTGCCTGCGGCGGCGCGGCTCGGCGCGGGTGACGCGGTGGCCGAGGTCCTGCGGCCGCGGCTCACGGTCGGCCTCGATCCCGACGCGCGCAACCACCTGCGCGTGATCGCGGTGGCGAGCTACGGCGACGATCGGTTCGAGCTGGCGAGCTGGGATCCCGATCGGCCGGCGGCGCGCGATCTGGTGGGCGAGGCCCGCGCCCGGGCCCGGCTCGACGGCTTCCTGGCGAGCCTGCCGCACGGGCTCGAGGCGGCGTCGAGCGTGCAGCTGCTCGCCAACGCGCGCATCGTCGCCCACGTGATCGTCCCCGCGCTGCGCACCGAGGGCTGGCAGTGCGTGCTCGAGGACAGCTTCCCGCTCGAGGCCCCCGCCGCCGAGGTCGCGTGGGTCGAGC
>JAYTAJ010000595.1:0-3850 GCA_043737575.1 Myxococcales bacterium
ACCGGCAGCACCGCGTTGCGCAGCGCGTGCTTCCACACCACGACCCGCTCGGGCAGGCCCTTGGCGCGGGCGGTCCGCAGGTAGTCCTCGCCGAGCACCTCGACCATCGAGCTGCGGGTCATGCGCGCGAGCATCGCCATCAGGTGGGTGCCGACCGCGATCGCGGGCAGCACCAGCGCCGCGGCGCCGGTCTCGTAGGGCCCGGGAAACCAGCCGAGCTCGACGAAGAACCACAGGAGCAGCAGCGGCCCCAGCAACATCATCGGGAACGCGATGCCCGACAGCGCGCCGATCGCCGCCATGGTGTCGACCCAGGTGCCGCGCCGCAGCGCCGCCGCGATGCCGAGCGGCAGCGCCAGGAGCAGCGCGACGAACAGCCCCGCGATCGCCAGCGCGACGGTGTGAGGATAGACGTCGAGGATGCGGGCCATCACCGTGGGCTTGTTCTCGGGATCCGGGCACTGATGGCCGAGGGTGCCGTCGAGGACGTGGCCCATGTAGCGCGCGTACTGATCGAGCAGCGAGCCCTGGAGGCCCATGCATTGCTCGATCTTCGCGCGCTGATCAGGCGTGGCCTCGCCGCCCGCGAGGTGATCCACCGCATCGCCCGGGATGAGGTGCAGGAACAGGAACACCAGCACCGACACGCCGAGCATCGACAGCATGCCGAGCCCGAGCCGACGGAGGATGAATGCGCCGAGTGGCAAGCGCGGTCGAGCCTACTCCATGATGGGCGCCGTGGCGCAGAACGCCTGCAGCTCCTCGGGCAACCGCTCACCGGGCTTGGGTACCGGCTCGCCGCCGTGCTCCTGCATCAGCGCCTTGGTGCGGCACTCGTAGTTGGTGCGGCAATCGCCGCTCTCGCTGCACTTGCGCATGCAGTAACGGACCTCGGACGACCGCGGCACGCACTGGCCGCGCAGGGTGCAGACCTCGTCGAGCGAGCAGTCGGAGGTCGAGATGTCCTCGGTCGCGATCGTGCAGGGTCGATTCTCGAACGACGCGGTGTAGAAGCGGACGCAGACCGCCTCCTCCGCGCAGGTGTTGTAGTCGCAGCCCTGCTCGGTGCAGTAGCCGCCCGGCGAGCTGAGATCACACACCCGGTTGACGTCGGTGCCGTCGCCGCAGTCGAGGCTGCTCGAGCACTCGTCGCCGATCTCCTTGCCGCACGCGGCAGCGAGGAGGATGAAACACACGGCAGCGAGACGAGGCATGGGGGCGCGCATCCTAGCAAGGGTTCGACCCGGCGGGGGTCGCGGCGGTTGCCTGGCTGTTCTATTGTGACGGCTGTCATGCGGGCCGTGGTCCAGCGCTGCCGCCGTGCGTCGGTGACCGTCGACGGGGCGGTGGTGGGGGCGATCGGCCCGGGGCTGGCGGTGTTCCTGGGCGCGGGCCAGGGCGACACCGACGCCGACCTGGCCTACGTCGTCGACAAGCTGGTGGGGCTGCGGATCTTCGCCGACGACGCGGGCAAGATGAACCGGTCGGTCCTCGACGTCGGGGGCGGGGTGCTGCTGGTGTCGCAGTTCACGCTGTACGGCGACGTCCGCAAGGGCCGGCGCCCCGCCTTCGTCGAGGCCCTCGAGCCCGTCGCCGCCGAGGCGCTGTACGACCGCGCGGTGGCGGCGGTCCGGGCCGCGGGAGTGGCGCAGGTCGCGACCGGCGTGTTCCGCGCCGACATGCAGGTCGAGCTGGTGAACGACGGGCCGGTCACGATCCTCGTCGACTCGCGAAAGCAGTTCTGACGATGCGGGAAACCTGGCGGCGGAGGCGGTGTCCCAGCGCCGTGCCTCGCCGCGTCCTCGCCGTGCTCGCGCTCGCGGCCTGCGGTCGGGCCTCACCCGCCACCGAGCCGATCGGCAACACCGCGGCGCCGCTGATCGCGCGACCCGCGGCGTCGCCACCGCCGCCCGCCGACGCCGCGCCGATCGCGCCCAGGCGGCCGCGCGCCGCGCCACCCGACCTCGCGATCGACCTCACCGCGGTCGACGCGCAGATCGCGATGCTGCGCGAGCTGGTCGCGGCGTCGACCGGCGCCGACGCCGCCGAAGCCCAGGCCCGGCTGTTCCACGCCCTCGCCGATCACCCCGACCTGTCGCGGCGCGACGAGGCGCTGGCGATCGCCGCGGCGCTGGTGGCCGGCCGCGACTTCGCGGCGCTGCCGTCGGCCGATCAGGTCCTGCACTGGTACGGCGTGAAGCTGACGGCGGCGGACCGCCCCGCCGAGGCCCGCGCGATGTGGCTGCGGCTGGTGAAGGACTACCCGCAGTCGACGCTGGTGCCCGACGTCTACCTCGGCTTCGGCGATCAGGCGTTCGACGCCGCCGATCTGGCGGGCGCCGAGCAGTTCTACCGCCAGGTGATCCAGCTCCCGGGCGCGAAGCGCGCGAGCTACGCGCGCTACAAGCTGGCGTGGGTCCACTTCAACCTGGCCCGCTTCGACCAGGCGCTCGACGGCTTCGTCGAGGTCGCGCGGTCCGCACCCGAGCCGCTGCGCCGCCACGCCGCGTCCGACGCGGTGCGCGCCTACGCCGAGATCGGCAAGCCCGACCAGGCCCTGGCGTTCTTCCAGCGGCTCGATCGGGCGCGCGCGGGCGAGCTCGTGCTCAGGCTCGGCGAGCTGCTCCTCGAGCAGGGCAAGAGCGCCGACGCGGCGGTGGTCCTGCGCGACGCGATCCCCGCGGTCGACGCCGCGAGCGCGTGCCGCGCCAGGCTCGGGCTCGCCACCGCGGCGCAGCTGATCGGCAACCGCGCCGCGCTGCTCGCCGCGTTCGCCGAGCTGGCAGCGCAGCCGAGGCCGGCCCCGTGCTCCGAGCGCGCCGCCGAGCTGGTGACCGCGGTCGCCTACGCGTGGAACGTCGAGCACCTCACGCTCAAGTCGGGTCCGACCGACGCGATCGCGGCGTGGGGCTTCGCCGAGGCGCTCGCGACCACGCCCGCGCAGCGCCGCGAGGCCGCTCACGCCCAGGCCGAGCTGTTGTGGCAGCGCGCCGCGTTCGCGAGCGATGCGCTGGCGTGGATCGCCGCGGGCGACGCGTTCCACCACGCCGCGGCGGTCGGCGATCCCGGCGCCGACGGCATCGCGATCGACGCGTGGACCAATGCGGTGCGGCTGTCGGCGGCGGTCGGCGCGCAGCTCCGCGCCGGGGTCGCGGCGATCGCGGCCCGGCCGGGTCCGGCCCAGGCGCGGGCCCGGGCGCTGCTCGCGGGGCTGTGAGGATCGCGTAGCATCGCGGCGTGGCCGACGACGAGCCGTGGCAGGACGCGGTCGCGGCCGCGGTCGCCGGATGCGCGCGCGTGACCGCGGCCGAGGCGATCACCCACGTCCGCGCCGCGATCGCCGCGGGCGCGGCGCCGAGCCACGCCGCCGATCTGGCGCTGGCGTGGAGCGTCGGGCGCGGCGATCCGATCGCGGCGCGGCGGTTCGATGCGCTGGTCGGCGGCGAGCTCGCGGCCGCGGCCCGCGCGATCGATCGCGATCCCGCCTTCGTCGACGAGGTCTGCCAGCGGACCCGGATCCGGCTGGTGGTCGGCGACGGCGACCTGCCGCCGCGCATCGCCAGCTACCGCGGCACCGGACCGCTGCGGGCCTGGGTCGCGATCGCGGCGCAGCGGGTCGCGCTCAACGCCAAGCGCGACGTCCGCCCCGACGGCGCCGCCACGTCGTCGACCGACGTCCTCGCCGAGCTGGTCGATCGCGAGCCCGATCCGGAGCTGCGGCACTTGAAGACGCTGTACCGCGCCGAGTTCCGCGACGCCCTCGCCGCGGCGCTGGCCGGCCTCGACGATCGCCGCCGCGCGGTCCTGCGGCTGCGGTTCGCCGACGGCCTCGAGCTGGCGCAGATCGGCC
>JAYTAJ010000596.1:0-3849 GCA_043737575.1 Myxococcales bacterium
TCGCCTCTACGAGACGCTCACTCGCCATTTTCAGACCTGGCGCCGCCGCAAGAGCTTCTGGAGCGGCCAGTACAGCCAGGGCCATGACCCCGGCCTGACCTGGAACCGCGCCGCCTGCGAGGTCGCCGTCATCGTCATGCCTGCCCAGCACGCGCTCGAGATGGAGTCTCGCCTCATCCAGCGCTTGGCCCCTCGCGACAACCTCATCGGCCAAGCCGACCACGCCGCGGCGCCGAACGGCTCGCTCGAAGACGCTCCGTTCTGACGGCACTCGCCGACGGCGCGTGACCGACGCACTTCCCGCGGTCCCCGCGGCTCGCCACGCTCACACCCGCACGCGACGCGGATCCATCCCGTCGCGCGCTCACCTCGACTGACGTGACCGGACCCTCGCGCGCCCGCCATGTCGAGAAGGACCGACACGATGTCTGCCAACAAGGACAAGCGAACCGGCCACTGGTTCTTTCGCAAGCAGGTGACGCTTCCCGACGGCACCAGCCCGCGGATCTTCGGCGTGCCGACCGACTACGGCCAGCCCGACACACGCGTCGGTGCCGAGGAGGCCGAGCGGATCGCGATCGCGCGTCTTCGCGAGACCGGCTCCACGGACCCGACCCCGCCGACCGCCGCCGGCCCTGCGGCCAAGGTCGTCCCCACCGTCGAAGAATTCGCCAAGGTGTGGCTCGCGAAGTCCGAAGGCGATGACAAGCCGTCGACGCTCGTGAAGAAGCGGCTCACCCTCGACCAGCACATCCTCCCGCGCTTCGGACACCTGCGGCTCGATCAGGTTGACTTCGCCAGCGTGGAAGCGTGGCGCCTCGCGATGCTCAGGGCACCGCTGAAGCCTTCGACCACGTATCGCATCCTGACCGACTTCCGAGCGCTCCTCGGCTACGCCTTCAAGCTCGACATCCTCGAACGCCTCCCGAAGTGGCCGACGCAGCGGATCCCGGAGCACAAGGCCCGCTTCCTCACGTTCGAGGAGACCGACCGCCTCATCGCCGCCGCCGCACCGATGGACCCCTGGAAGGCCATGGTGACCGTCGCCGCGCGCACCGGGCTACGGCATGGGGAGCTGACCGCACTCCGCTGGGAAGACGTGGATCTGCCCGGCGGCAAGATCTCGGTGAACGAGAACTACGTCGACGGCCACACCGGCACGCCCAAGAGCGGACATGGCCGCGAGGTTCCGCTGTCGAACGACGCCATCAAGGTGCTGCGAGCGGTCAACCACAACCGCGGACCGCTGGTGTTCTGCAGTATCCGCTGCACGAACCGCGTCCTTCCAAGCTGACGCAGGCAGTGGCAGCTTGGGGGCGTGACGACCGCGACCCGCTCAGCGCGTAGCCGGCTGCTCCGACGAGGGGGGCGGCGGGATGTCGAGCGGACCCAGCTCGGCGTCGAGCTGGGCGGCGTCGAGGCGAGCACGGGTGGCGGGCCAGTCGCGGGGGCACAGCTCGAGGTAGCGGTCGCGAGGCCAGTGCGGGAAGACGCGGAAGACGTCGCGCAGGTAGGTCTCGGGGTCGAGGCCGTGGAGGCGTGCCGACGCGATCAGGGTCAGGAGGTTGCCGGCGGCGTGGCCGTGATCGTCGCTGCCGACGAACAGCCAGGCCTTGCGGCCGACGGCGATGCGGCGCAGCGCGCGCTCAGCGGCGTTGTTGTCGAGCCGCAGCCGGCCGTCGTCGAAGAACTGGACGAGCGGGCCGTGTTGGCGGTGGGCGTAGCCGAGGGCGGTGCGGAGGAACCCGCGCTGCGCCTTCACCTTGTCGTACTCGACGTCGACCCACTCGAAGAAGGCGTCGACGTGCGGGCGGAGGTGGAGGTCGCGGAGCGACTTGATCTCGACAGGCGGCCGTCCGCGCCAGGTGCGGTCGAGCTCGAAGATCCGCCGGATGCGCGCGAGGCCTTCGCGCGCGACGACGTCCTTGGTGATCGCCGCCTCCCAGAACTTGGTGCGGACATGCGACCAGCAGCCGACCTCGAGCCGCACCGCCCGATCGACCTCGTCGTCGTCGGGCGGCCCGCGCCGGTCGGACGGCCGGAACAGGACGTCGTAGACGCTCTTCGCGTCGGCCTGCACGTAGCCGGCGAAGCCGCGGAACAGCTCACCGACGACCGCCGACGTCTCCTTCGGCGTGTACTCGAAGAAGACGTGGTCGGCGTCGGCGAGCTGGACGAAGAAGTGCGCGCGCCGGCAGGCCCGCCGCGCGGTGGCGCCGTCGCGCAGCGGCTGGACCAGCACGCCGGTCGCGTCGGTGGCGAGGCAGAACGCGTGCGCGAACGCGTCGGTGCGCATCGCGTGCACGATCGAACCGCCCATGATCGCGCCCAGCTCCTCGAGCCAGCGGCTCATCGAGCCGCGATCGATCGGCGCGCCGAGGCGCTTGAACCGATCCTCCTGGCGGTAGAGCGGAAGGCCATCGCAGAACTTGTCGCTCGCGATGTGGGCGAGCAGCGACGGGCCCGCGATCGAGCGCGGCAGGATCTGCAGCGGCAGCGGCGCGATCCGAATCGTCGGATCGCGGTCCGCCTCGGTGGGCATGCCGGCCGGGTGATACTTGATGCGCACGGTCACGAGCCGGATCATACCGCCGCGGCGCCAGACCATCTGGCACGTCTCTTCGGCGCCCATGCGCTCGACCTTGCCGTCGAGCAGCGGGTCGACGATGACGATCCGCTCCTCGGGCACGTCGAGATCGCGCAGCGTGCGCCGCCCGGTCGGGCGCCGCTTCGGTTTGGCCGGCGGCGGCTCAGCTCCCGGCGCTGCCTGGTCCTCGCCGAGCCGCCCGGCGACCTCCTCGAGCTTCGCCAGGGTCGCGGCGAACTCGAGGTCGAGCTGCGCGGTGTCGATGCGCTCCGCCTTGGCGACGAACAGCCGCCGGCGTTGCAGCTCGAGCTCGAGCTGCAGGTGCCGGTAGGCCTCGCGCAGCCGGTCGCGCTCGTCGCGGTACGCGTCGGCCTCGCGCTTGGTCGCGACGAGCTGCGCCTCGAGCGCGACGACACGCGCGTGGAGCGCCGCCGGCTCGAGAGAGGTCGCGTCGTCGAACACCCTCTCTTCTCCTAACGACTCTCGATCGATCTGTCGAGATCCGTGATCAGGAATCGTTCGTGATCGTCAGTGCCGCGTCGTACGCCGCGATCGGGGCGACCCCGGATCGAGATCGACGCCGTCGAGCAGGTCGTCGAGCGCGCGTTCCTCGATCACCAGCGTGGTCTCGCCCTCGGCCGCGAGCGGCAGGCGAAACGTCCCCGCGTCGAGTCGCTTGTAGAACAGGCACAGTCCCGTGCCATCGAAGAACAGCACCTTGAGCGCGTCGCGCCGCTTGCCGAAGAAGACGAACAGTGCCCGCGATCTCGCGTCGCGCCCCAGCCGCTCGGTCACCAGCCCCGCCAGCCGGTCGAAGCCCCAGCGCAGATCGATCGGCTCGAGCCCGACGAACACCTCCACGCCGGCGGGGATCACGCGGCGCCTCGCACGCCGAGCGCCGCGAGCACCGTCCTCAACGTGGCGGCATCGACCCCAGGCTCGACGGTGATCCGTGCCCGCGCCTCCAGCAACTCGACCACCACAGCGCCGCCAGCCTCCCGTGCCGGCGCCGCTGACGGCACGCGGATGAGTTGCACCATCCCGACCGACGCCGCCGCGGCCTTCTCGCGCCCCAGCCTCGACGACCACCACCGCAGCGTGCTCGCCGCGAACCCCTCACGCGCGCTGAACGCCTCCGCCGTCTCGCCGCTCGCGCGCCACCGCGCGACTCGCTTCCGCCATCTGCTCGTCGTGTCTGCCATCGACGGTCACCATGCGCCTCGCCGATCGCTCACGCCAGCACGTGCCTCGTGCAGCGGATA
>JAYTAJ010000597.1:0-20177 GCA_043737575.1 Myxococcales bacterium
GCACCGCGGTGGTGCTGCGGCCGCCCGCGTTCGGCGCGACGCTCAAGACCTTCGACGGCGCCGCGGCGCTGACGATCGCGGGCGTCGAGCAGGTGGTGCGGACCGGCAACGGCGTCGCGGTGATCGCGAAGCACTTCTGGGCCGCGAAGCTCGGGCGCGACGCGGTGGTCGCCGAGTGGAATCCACCCGACGGCGGCGGCGTCGACACGGCGACGCTCATGGCCGAGTTCCGCGCGCTGTCGCAGAAGCCCGGCGCCAAGGTCGCCGACGTCGGCAAGGTCGACGACGCGCTGGCCCAGGCTGCACGTGCCCGAGGCGGCGTGATCGAGTCGGTGTACGAGGTGCCCTACCTCGCCCACGCGACGATGGAGCCGCTCAACTGCACCGTGAAGATCGACGGCGACCGCTGCGAGATCTGGACGGGCACACAGTTCCAGACGGGCGATCAGGGCGCCGCCGCGGCGATCCTCGGCATCACGCCCGACAAGGTGACGATCCACACGACGTTCCTCGGCGGTGGCTTCGGCCGCCGCGCCAACCCCGCCGCCGACTTCGTCGCCGAGGCGGTCATCGTCGCCAAGGCCGCGGGCGTCCCGGTCAAGGTGGTGTGGACCCGCGAGGACGATCTGCGCGGCGGCTACTACCGCCCCGCCTACGTGCATCGCATCCGCGCCGCGGTCGACGGCCAGGGCCACCCCGCCGCGTGGGATCATGTCGTGGTCGGTCAGTCGATCCTCGCCGGCACGTTCCTCGAGAAGTTCATGGTCCACGACGGCGTCGACCACACGTCGATCGAGGGTCTCGCCGACTCGCCGTACCTCGACGCGGTCAAGGCCAAGCGGGTGACGCTGCACTCGCCGCGCACGCCGATCACGGTCCTGTGGTGGCGCTCGGTCGGCAACACTCACACCGCGTTCGCGATGGAGTGCATGATCGACGAGCTCGCGCACGCCGCGAAGCAAGACCCGCTCGCGTATCGCCTCGCGCTGTTGCAGGGCACGCCGCGCCACGCCCGCGCCCTCGAGACCGCGGCGGCGCAGGCCGGGTGGGGCACCGCGGCGCCGGCTGGCCACGCCCGCGGCCTCGCGGTCCACGAGTCGTTCGGGACGATCATGGCCGAGGTCGCCGAGGTGTCGATCGAGCACGGCCGCATCAAGGTCCACGCGGTCACGGTCGCCGTCGACTGCGGCACCGCGGTCAACCCGCTCGGCATCGAGGCCCAGGTCCAGAGCAGCATCGCGTTCGGCCTGACCGCGGCGCTGCACGGCAAGCTGACGATCGCGAAGGGTGTGGTGCAGGAGAGCAACTTCCACGACTACCCGGTGCTGCGCATGTTCGAGATGCCGCGCATCGCCGTCCACGTGATCGCGAGCGACGCGAAGATGGGCGGCATCGGCGAGCCCGCGACCGCGCCGATCGCGCCCGCCGTCGCCAACGCGGTCTTCGCGCTCACCAAGCAGCGGCTGCGCACGCTGCCCCTGCAGCTGCCCGAGGGAGTCCGATGATCCGCTGGTGCTTGCTCGCCGTGGTGCTCGCCGGGTGCGGGCCGTCGTCGTCGTCCACGCCGACGCGTCCCACCGACAACGCGGGGCTGGTCGCGTTCGAGGTCGTGCGCGGCGTGCTGCAGCACCCGCGCTGCCAGAACTGTCACCCCGCGGGCAACGCGCCGCTGCAAGGCGACGACGGTCACCTGCACCTGCAGAACGTGCAGCGCGGACCCGAGGGCAAGGGCGAGGTCGGCGCCGAGTGCACGACCTGTCACGGCCCGGCCAACCCGTCGAGCAACTACGGCCTGCACATCCCGCCCGGGGTGTCGAAAGGCTGGCACATGCCGACCCCCGAGCTGCCGCTGGTGTTCGTCGGCGTCGCGCCCGGCGCGCTGTGCGAGCAGATCAAGGATCCGGCGCGCAACGGCGGCAAGGACATGGCGGCGCTGCGGGTGCACCTCGACGATCCGCTGGTGACGTGGGGCTGGGATCCCGGCTTCGGCCGCGCCCCGGTGTCGACGCCGCGCCCCGAGTTCCTCGCCGCGTGGGAGACCTGGGCGGCGGCGGGCGCGCCGTGTCCGGACTGAGCGCGTTCGCTCGCTGAGGCGGGCGCGCCCGCGCCGCGGCGCGTTCTCGCGAGTCCGCTCGCCACGCGCCTGGCTACTTCCTTGCACCGAGTGGACGGATGATCACCCCGTGTCTGTGGTTCGACAGCGACGCCGAGTCGGCCGCGACGTTCTACTCATCGATCTTCCCGCGCTCGAAGATCACCCAGGTCACCCGCTATCCCGAGGGCGCGCCGCGCCCCGCGGGCACCGTCATGACCGTCCTCTTCGAGCTCGACGGCCAGCCGTTCATCGCGATCAACGGCGGCCCCGCGTTCCACTTCACCGAGGCCATCTCGCTCACGCTGAGGTTCGACACCCAGGCAGAGCTCGATGCGATGAACGCCAAGCTCATCGATGGTGGCGGCGCGCAGAAGGAGTGCGGCTGGGTCAAGGACAAGTACGGGCTGTCGTGGCAGCTCGTGCCCCGCATGCTCGACGAACTGGTCACGGGTGACGCCGCACGCACCGAGCGCGTCATGACCAGGTTGTGGAAGATGCACAAGCTCGACCTCGCCGCGCTGAAGCAGGCCGCCGACGGCAAGTAGCCTGACCTCAGCCTTGCAGGCGCAGGGTGGGGTGGGCGCGGTGCCAGGCAAGGGTGGTCGCGATGGCGTCGGCGAGCGGCGTGGGCGGGCGATCGCGGGTCGGATCGCGGACCAGCGCCACCACCTCGTGGCCGGCCGCACGCGCGGCGTCGACGACGTTGCGCCCCAGCCCGCCGCCGGCGCCGAGCACCGCGATCCTCATGCGCCGAGCACCACCGTCGCTGGGGTCCAGCCCGCGGCGCGCCGCGCGGTCCGCGTCGCGGCGTCCTCCGCATCGTAGGCGGTGAACTGCGTGCCCGCCGCGGTGAAGTCGGCCGCGCGCGCGAGGACGTCGAGGTTGATCACCGCCCGGCCGGGATCGCCTGGCTCGTGGGCCGCGACGAGCACGCCGCAGGTCCGGCAGATCAAGAAGTCGGCGAGGCGCAGCCCGAAGCGATAGCGGCTGACGCTCGCCTCGCGCGCGATCCGGATCGTCAGGTGCCCCGACGGATCCGACGTGTAGCGCGGCCGATGCCGGACGCAGAACCCGCAGCCGCAGGTGCGCACGGGCAGCGCGCTCGGCGCCCGCGTGGTGTCGAGCTGGATCGTCAACGCGCCGCAGTGGCAGGAGCCGTCGAGCATGGCGCGACAGTAGCGCGGGTGTGCGCGGCGCGGCTCGGTGTGGGGGAGAAGTGGAGTGAGCCGCCCCACGCGGGTTGCCTGGCGCTGCGTGCTAGCGTCGCGGCATGCGCAGGAGCTGGATCGCGATCGCGATGAACCTCGGGCTGGCCGGGTGTGGTGACGAGCCGCGGACGGGCGTGCCCGCGATCTGCGAGCTCGTCGTCGATACCCCGAGCGAGTGTCCCAGCGTCGGCACGATCTGCACCGGCCACTGCGGCGCCGTCCACGACTGCTGCTATCCGATCGGCGAGGCCTGGGGCGACCTGATCACCGACTGCGAGCCGTGCCGCGACGCGGGCGTCGACGCGACCGACGCTGCCATCGACGCGGCCATCGATGCGGGCGCCCCGGGCGGCTGCGAGGTGGTGGTCGCCAGCGCCAGCGAGTGCCCGACGATCCAGCAGGTGTGCGGCACCACGATCTGCAACGCCGCCCACGACTGCTGCTATCCGCTGCCCGATGGCTGGGGCACCGTGATCACCGACTGTCCGCCGTGCCTCGACGCCGGCCCCATGCCGTAGCGTGACGACGGCCCGACCAATAAACGTCAGAGACGGCGAAACGCGGTAGATGGTAGACAGTGGGGGTGCTGACCCCACGGTGGATCGTCGTCGTCTTCGTCGGGCTCGTCGGACTCGCCGCGTGCGGCGAACCCGAGGACAGCGAGCGTGCCTATGCCGCGGACGGGCCCTGGGGCTGCGTCGATGATCGGCTGTGTCGAGCCGACGACTGCCTGCCTGATGACGCGATGCTGTCGATCCTGGCGTGTCAGTGCGATCAGCTGCGGCCCGCGTGCGGACCGGGCGCGTGCGACCGCGGCGCGTACCGCGAGGGCGACGGCTGCGATGCGCCCGCGGACTTCGAGCCGAGCTCCGCCGTCGCCCAGGCGATGTGCCGGGACGTGCTGCCGCCCAGCTGCGCCGCGGCGGCCCCGACGTTCTGCCAGGGCAACAGCCTGTGTGACTCGAACGGTGTCTGTCATCCCGCGGCCATGCCGATCTCGGTGCTGGCGTGCGCTTGCAACCAGCTCAACCCCAGCTGTGGCCTCGGCACCTGCGTCGGCGGGATGTACTGCGAGGGGGCCGGGTGCGCGCTGGCGCCGTGTCATCCGGTCGCCAGCGACATCTCGCTCGCGATGTGCGGCGGCGTCGCGCTGTCGGGCTGCGCGATCGCGTGCAACCCGCCCGCCGACGAGGTCGCGCACTGGCCGCTCGACGAGACCCGCACCACGTCGTCGTACACGATCGAGTGGAACCCCGACGCCCAGAGCGGCGCCGACCGCTCGAACTTCAGCTGGGCGATCCAGTACCTCGCGCCGCGCAAGGACGTGACCTCGATCGGCTTCAGCGACGACTGGACCGGCTGGTGGTCGCCGTCGGGCAGCGAGGTGCCCGCGATCGAGCTGTTCGACAGCACGACCAGCCAGTGGGTCAACGTGCTGCCGCCCGCGCCCCAGCCCGCGGCCGGCCGGATCTTCTACGGCACGCGGCTTCCGGTCGTGCCGACCGTCGGCCTCGCCACGGCGATCCGCTTCGCTGGCTACACCGCGGTGAACGTCCCGTCGACCGCGATCAGCTTCGGCAACTTCGTCGGCGGGACGATGTTCCTCCACAGCGACGAGCCCGCGCTACGGCCGAAGGACGTCGCCGCGCGCAACAACGGCACCGCGACTGACACGCTTCGCTACGCCACGCCGAGCGGCCCCGACGGGCCGACCGCCACCTCGGGCATGGTCGGCGGCGCGCTCGGGTTCGATGGCGCGGGCGACGTCGTGATCGCGCCGCTCCACTACGACGACGCCACGCCCGGCCTGCGCGCCAACCACAGCGTCGTCGATCTGACGATCGAGGCCTGGATCAACCCCGCGCAGCTCAGCGGCACGCCGCGCACCATCCTCGCGTTCGTCGAGGCCGAGACCGCCACCGCGCCCGCGGCGCTGGTCTACGCGCTGCGGCTGGTCGGCAACCAGCTCGCGTTCGAGATGCCGGTCTCGACGCTGCCTGGCGTGGTCAGCAGCACCACGGCGAGCATCGCCGCGAGCACGTGGCACCACGTCGCGGTCGTGGCGGCGGCGGCCAGTCAACAGGTGACGTTCTACGTCGACGGCGTCAACGTCGGCGCAGTCAGCGGCTACTTCCCCGCGAGCGCGGGGCCCGGCGATCAGTGGCAGATCGGCTCGGACTGGATCGGTGCCGCGGTGCCGTCGTTCGACGGCGTCCTCGACGAGGTCAAGGTCTACGAGCGGGCCCTGGCGGGGGCCGAGCTCGCGGCGATCTACGCGGCGGGCGGCGACGGCACCTGCCAGCGCGGGCTCCTGATGGCGGCGCCGCACAACGGCGCGGTGTTCGAAGGCAAGAACGCGCAGCGGATGGTGAACACGTTCGGCTACGCGACGGTGCCGGGCCAGGCGGTCGAGATCCAGGGCTACGACACCGCGAGCGCGACCTGGACCACCCTGGCGACGACGACCGCCAGCGGGTTCCCCGACGCCGCGACGGGGCTCTACACCTGGTTCGCGCTCGTCACGCCCGCGCCGACCGCGCTGTCGCCGCTGTGGCGCGAGATCGGGCTCGGCTGGCTGCGCGTGACTGGCTCCAATGGCTCGTTCGTCGGCGCCTCGGTGGATGATCCGCTGTGCCTGGCCCGCAACCTCGATCAGGGCGTGGCGGGCGCCGATCTGATCACCAACTGCCGCGGCGATCTCGGCGCGATGACGACGGTGGTCGACAGCGACGTGCAGGGCCAGCAGCCCTACGATCCGCCGGTCACGCCAATCACGGTCATGCAGCAGCTCGGCAACAACATGATCGCCAATATCGGCTTCCTGTGGCGCAAGGTCGTCAATGCCCAGGTCGGCGGCGGCTACTACACGCAGGCCGCCGCCGCGGGGGCCGGCCAGCCTCGCCACACGCTGGCGGGCTGGAAGCAGATCAATGGCTTCCCCGCCTCCGATGAGGTGCGGGCGGTCTATTTCAATGCAGGCGATCTGCGCATCGGCCGAGACATGCATTGTCGGCGCGTCATGGCGTCCGACGGCGTCTGGCCGGTCGTGCCGCTGTGTTCGTCGTCGAGCCCGAATGCCAACGTCGTGGTCCGCGTCGCCTGCTACGTCGGGAACTACTTCCAGCCGCCGCCCGGGCCGCAGCTCACCGCGTTCATCCAGGGCGTCGGCGGACCGGCCGGCCTCGCGCTGCACAACGCCATCAACCAGATCGACATCCAGGCGGCGGTCGCGATGGAGGCGCTGTTCTACGACCCCGGCCTGCCGTTCTCCTGCACCAGCGCGAATGCCACCATGGCTGCCACCGCGGCGAATCGCGTGCGCTTCTACGCGTATGGCTTCAACAGCCCAACGCCCGGCTCGCTCCTGCACGACGTCGCCTTCGATAGCGAGGGCGCGAAGTCGGTCCCCGGAGCCTGCCTGAGCTGTCACGGTGGCAGTGTGTCGGCGAACGGCCTCACCGATCTCGCGGGCGCGTCGTTCATCGCCTTCGACGTCGGCAGCTTCTTCTACTCGACGCAGCCTGGCTTCACTTACAGCGCGCAGGAAGATGCCTTTCGCCAGCTCAACGAGATGGTGAGGGACACCAGCCCCACCGTCGGTGTCACCGCGCTGATCGATGGCTTCTACGATCAGCAGGACCTCGCGGGCGCGCCCACGCACACCGTCGCCACGCCGAACGCGCCCGCGAACTTCGACTACACGCCGCGCGGCTGGGCTGGCTACGAGACCACCTACGAGCACGTGCCGCGGCGATCGTGCCGCACCTGCCACCTGTCGCAGCCGGCGGTGCAGTGGCCGCGGTTCGGCGACTTCGCCGCGTCGTCGGCGCTGGCCGCCGCGTGCGCGACCCCGTCGCAACGTCCGTACATGCCGCAAGCCCAGGTGCCGTACAAGGACTTCTGGCGCCATGGCCACCGCGCCGATCTGGTGAACGCGCGGATGACGTTCCAGCCCTGCGCGCCGTAGTCGACGCGCTAGTCGCGGCGCAGGACGAACACGAACGGCTGCGTCATGCCGCGCAGATCCATCACGCCGAGGCGGGTGTCGGCGTCGACCTGGCGGAAGCCGTCCTGCACCGGCAGCGCGTCGTAGATCATCGTCGCGGTGACGACGCCGCGAAACTCGGTCATCCGCAGCCGCGCCCGCGGCGACCGCGTGCGCACCAGCCGCGACCCCAGCCGGAACGCCACCGCGGTGTGGCGGAACCACCGCGCGTGCCGCAGCAACAGCCCCATCGGCACGAACGCGGGATCGACCTCGAACACCTCGCCGCTTCGCCGCTCGAACACCAGCGGGTGCGCATCCTCTGGATCGCCGAACCGCTTGCCGCGCCAGCCCAACCGCTCCAGCATCCCGTCGAGCGGGTGGCCGGTCGGCACGCCCTTGCCGCGCCACGATCCGCGCATCTCCTCGAGCGTCACCGCCGGTAGCGCATCGAACAGCGCCAGCGCCGTCGCCGCATCGGTGCCGTCCGCGATCGCCGCGAGCCGCGCTGTCGGGTTCATGGCCGCGCCGCTCACTTCGCCACCGCGCGCCACGCCCGCTTCGGCGTCACCGTCGCGCACGCCGGCGTCCCGTCCTTGCCCGTGCCCGCGACGACGACCTCGAGCACCTTGCCCGCCACCGCCTGGTCGATCAGCGGCTGCGCGATCGTGTGGATGTCGATCTTCATCCGCCGCTGCCAGCACGACGCCGCGTCGCCCGCGGGCGTGCCGATCGCGACATACACGAAGCGGCGCGTCGGACCTTCCCGCCGCACCTGGGCGCCGAGGAAGCGCGGTCCCGCCGCCACCCGGACCGCAAACTCGAACACCAGCGGCGCGCCCGTCGAGCGCTGGGCCGCGATCGGATGGTTGCGCGGATCCTGCAGGCTGTGCAGGACCCCCGCGACCGGATCGTCGATGACCACGCGCAGCCGGAGCTCGTGCTGCGGCGCGGGCGCCATCAGTAGATGAACCCGACGCCGAGCGTGCCGTAGGGCTCGAGGCGCCTCGGCAAGTCGAAGTCGGCGGCGCCCGCCGTCACCCGCTGCGAGAACGGGACGAACGTGACGCCGCCGCCGAGCACGACGACCAGCGATCCGGACTGCCACATCATCGCCACCGCGCTCTCGACGCCGAAGTTGGACCGGTTGACCTCCATCGGCCGCACCAGCGGGTCGATCGGACCGGTCACCCTGGTGCGGAGCAGCGAGACGCCGGCCGTCGTCAACAGCGACAGCCCCCGCACCAGGCGGAACCGCCGGCCGCCGCGCACCGCCGCCACCCACTCGTACCAGCGCGCGATGTCGCCATCGCTGTCCTCGATGCGGTTGTCGGGGCCGATCTGGCGGTCGAGCTCGACGACGAGATCGACCCCCTCGAGCGTGACCCCCGCGGCGATCATCAAGCGGAAGCCGCCGACCAGGATGCCGCCCTGGTTGCCGCGCATGCCGAGCCCGACGGTGGCACCGCTGGTCACGGAGGGCGCCGCCGCCGCCGGCCGGGGCGCCAGCGCGAGGAGGATCACCGCGGCACCGACGATCACGAAGCGCATCGAGCCCCGACACTACTCGCCCCGCCGTGTATGCTCCAGCGGCCAGTGCGCGGGACTTGTCTTCATCTGCTCGTGGCCGCGGCCGTCGCGGCCGCCCCCGGGGTGGCGAGGGCGCAGCCCGCTACCCCGGACCAGCCGCTCGACGAGCCGCTGCAGATGGCCGAGCCGGATCATCCGCTCGACGGCAAGGACCGGGGACCACGCGACCGTCACTGGCTGCGCATGCTCGGCGAGATGAGCGTGCTGTTCGGCGCGATGGAGGCCTTCTACTGGGCCAACAAGGCCGAGAACGAGTTCGACTTCGAGTACAACGCCGACTGGCGCAACCTGCGCGAGCGGTTCGTGACGCTCGAGGCGTGGAGCCTCGACGACAACTACTACGAGACCAACGCGTGGCGGCACCCGGCCCAGGGCGCGCTCAACTACCTCTTCGCGCGCAGCAACGGCTTCTCGGCGCTCGAGTCGTACGCGGTCTCGCTGGTGCAGTCGGCGGTGTGGGAGATCATCGGCGAGTACAAGGAGGAGGTCAGCGTCAACGACATCATCCTGACGCCGCGGGCCGGCTCGGTGGTCGGCGAGGCGTCGTGGCAACTCGGCATGTTCTTCCTGCGCAGTGACCGGAACTGGCCGTATCGGATCGTGGGCAATGTGCTGAGTGGCGGCAAGGGCCTGATGGACTGGCTCGACGGGAAGCCGCCGACCCGGGCCCGCCGCGTCAACCCGCTCGGACTCAACGCGGTCGCGCCCCATCGCTTCGAGGCGTCGTTCGCGGGCGCCCGCCAGGTCACGGGCGGGGAGGCGCGGGGCGTGTTTCGCGTCGGGATCGCGACCGAGCTGAACCTGATCCCGTACTTCGATCGGCCCGGCCGCGCTCGCCAGCTCTTCGCCGAGCCCGCGTTCAGCGAGATCCGGGTCGAGGCGACCCGCGACACCGACGCGCTCCTCGACTTCGAGGTGTTCGTCCGCAGCGGCATCACGACCTGGCATCGCAAGGACCTCAAGGCCGACTGCGGCTACAACCTGCTCTACGGCCTCTCGAGCGCGTATGAGTACGGCCTCCACGTCTCGCCCGGGCGTGAGACCCGGGCCACGCGCGATCAGATCGCGATCGGCCACATCGGCGGGGGCACCGTCGATCTCACGGTGCGGCGCGGCGGCCTCCAGGTCCGCGGCGTCGCCGACGTCTACGGCGACTACGCGATGCTGCGCAACTACGCCATCGACGCCCACCGCGCGGCCCACCCCGACGAGCGGATCCGCTCGACGATCGAGCGCGACAACTACCATCACGCGCTCGGCGTCACCGCGCGCGGCCGCGTCGTCGCGACCTACGGCTCGGTGCGGCTCGGCGTCGCCTACCAGCAGGACTGGTTCCGCTCGATCCAGGGCCTCGATCGCCACCAGGACGAGATCGTCGACGACTACCCGCTCACCGACCGCCGCGGCGAGGGCCGCGCCTGGCTCGGCTACGAGCACACCCTCCGCCCCGGCCTCCGCCTCGGCGTCGAGGCCGCGTTCGAGCTGCGCCACCGCGAAGGCGCGGTCAGAGGCACGCAGCGCTCCGACTCCGAGCAGCGCCAGCTCGGCGCCGTGCAGCTGGTCTTCTGACGATCACGCGGTGGTGAAGCGCGCCTCGGCCGCGAGGTACGGCACGTAGTAGAAGTCGCGGATCGTCGCGATGCGGTCGGCGTCCCAGGTCAGCTGGACGAAGTAGGCCGGCCGCGGCGAGCCCGGTCGATGGATCGCGATGACCGGCAGGCCATCGGCGAGCCCGGCCACGGCGCGCAGCTCCTCGGCCGCGGCGACCTCGGCGTAGCGCGTGTAGTAGCCGGCCGTCGCCGCGCCGCGCCGCTGCCAGCGCGACACCAGATCGACCCGCGCCTCGTCGCCGAGCAGGGCGCGCAGCCCGCGCCAGTCGCGCGCGTTGAACAGCGCCGCGTAGCGCTCGAGGCGCTGCTGCTCGTCGGTCGAGATCCGCGGCGTCGACGCGGCATGGGCGGCGAGGTTGGCCCGCGCCCGCACCAGCGCCCCCTTGACCGCCGGGATCGTGGTGCCCATCGTCGCCGCGGCCTCCGCCAGCGAGTGGCCGAGCACGTCCTTCAGCACGATCGCGCTGCGCTGCACCGGCGGCAGCGCGACGAAGCCGGTCAGCGCCGCCGCGATCAGCTCCGGATCGGCCGGCGGATCGTCGTCGACACCGACCTCGGGCAGGTCGGCGACCAGCTCGACGTGCCTGCGGTCATGGCGGCGTAGCAGATCCATCGCCGTGTTGTGGGCGATGCGAAACAGCCAGGGCCGGAGCGGCGGCGGCTCGGCCATCTCGGCGAGCGCGAAGTACGCCTTGGCCAGCGTGTCCTGCACGACGTCCTCGCCGTCGAAGCCGTTGCCGGCCATGCGCGCGCAGTAGCGATGGAGCTCGGGACGGATCGCGGCGACCAGCTCGGGGAAGCGCGCCCGCGCTTCGGCCATCGCGGGGAGGAGATCGCCGACGTCAGTCATCGAGGCTGCCCATGGTCAGGTTGACGGTCGTGCCCGTCAACCCGCTGGCCTGGTCCGACGCCAGGAACACCGCCACGCTGGTCAGCTCCGCGAGCGTCATCAGGCGCCGCGGGTGGGTCCGGCTCGCGAGCAGCGCCTGCCACTGATCCCAGGTCAGGCCGGTCGCCTGGGCGCGCGGCTCGAAGGCGGCGCGGATCGTCGGCGTCTCCGGCATCGCCTGCGGACGCAGGCCGACCACGCGCACCCCGTGCGGCGCCAGCTCGGCGGACAGATCGCGCGTGAGCGCCTCCATCGCCGCCATCGCGGGACCGTAGCCGCCCACCAGCGCGATGCCGGTCCGCGCGTGGAGCGTGGTGACGCGCATGATCACGCCCGACCGGTTCGCCACCATGTGCCGCGCCGCCAGGCGCGCGGTGAGGAAGTACGACCGCGTGTACGCCGCGATCGGCAGGGAGAACTGCTCGAGGTCGAGCTCGACCAGCGGCACGCCGAGGATCGTCGCGTCCGGGATCCCGACGGCGTTGAACGAGACGTCGACGCGCCCGGCCCGTTCGATCACCGACCGCAGGTGGCGGTCCACCGCGGGCTCGTCGAGGGCGTCGACCTCCGCCGCCGCCGCGACCCCGCCGGCCGCGACGATGCCTGCGCCACCGCTTCGACCGACGCCGCGCGGCGCCCGGTGACGAACACCGTGGCCCCCGCGGCTGCGAACGCGCGCGCGACCGCGCTACCGATCGCGCCACCGGCTCCGTAGATCACCGCGACCTTGTGCTCGAGTTGCTTCATCCCTCGAAGACGATCGAGCGACGCTCGAAGATGCGGGTGCCGGCCGATTTCGTTCGTCTTCACCGCGTCGCGCTGAACTACCCGTGCATCAGCTGCGTGAGCTGGATGAGGTTGCCGCAGGTGTCGTTCACGGTGGCGATCTTCGACATGGTCACGTCGGTCGGCGCCATCGTGAACTCCGCGCCGCGCGCCTTCAGGCGCTCGTAGTCGGCCTGCAGATCGTCGGAGTAGAGGTTGGCCGCGGGCTGGCTCTGCGCGAACATCCCTTGCTGGTAGGTCTTGGCGACCGGGTTGTCGTTGAGCGCGAGCTGCAGCTCCGTGCCGTCCGGCTCCTCGGCCGAGGCCACGGTGAGCCAGCGATATCCGCCGGCGCCGAAGTCGGCCTTCTTCACGAAGCCCATCACCTCGGTGTAGAAGCGCAGCGCCTTGTCATGGTTGTCGACGTACACAGTGGCCAGCTTGATCTTCATCGGTTCTCTCCTGTTGTTGGTCGCGCAGCGAGGTACTTCCCTGTCAGCGACTTGCTCGCCTTCAAGAGCTCGCGCGGCGTTCCTTCGAAGACGATCGTTCCGCCATCGGCGCCCGCGCCCGGCCCGAGGTCGATGACCCAGTCGGCGCGCGCGACGACCTCCAGGTTGTGCTCGATCACGATCAGCGTCGTCCCGTGGTCGACCATCGCGTCGAGCAGCGCGAGCAGGTTCGCGACGTCGGCCAGGTGCAAGCCGGTGGTCGGCTCGTCGAGGATCACGATCGGCGACGGCTGCTCGAGCTCGGCCGCCAGCTTCAGGCGCTGGCGCTCACCACCCGACAGCGTGTTGAGCCGCTGTCCGAGCGCGATGTACCCGAGCCCGACGTCCTGCAGCGCCTGGAGCGTCGCGACGATCGGTGGCTCGGTGAAGAACGACCGCGCGTCCCCGACGGCGAGGCTCAGGACGTCATTGATGTTCTTCCCGCGCAGGGTCAGCGCCAGCACCGCGTCGGTGAAGCAGCGCCCGTCGCAGGCCTCGCAGCGGACCGCGACCGGATCGAGGTGCTGCAGATCGGTGAAGGTGACACCCAGGCCCTCGCACGCCGGACAGGCACCCTTCGAGTTCGCGCTGAACAGCGCCGGTTGGACCTTGTTGGCCGTCGCGAACGCCTTCCGGATCGGGTCCGCCAGGCCCGAGTACGTGGCCAGGTTCGATCGCCGCGAGCCCGCCGCCAGCGACTGATCGACGAAGATCGCGTCCGGGTAGTGCCGGGGCAGACAGCCGTGGATCAGCGAGCTCTTGCCGCTGCCCGCGACGCCGGTGACCACGGTGAGCACGCCCTTGGGGATCTTCACGGTGACGTCGCGGAGGTTGTTGAGCGTCGCGTGCTCGACGAGCAGGTGGCCCTTGCCGACGCGCGGCCGGTCCTTCACCGCCTGACGCTTCGCCAGGTGCGCGCCCGTCACCGTGTCGCTCTTCCCGAGCTCTTTCCACGAACCCTCGAACACGATCATCCCGCCGGCCCGCCCCGCGCCCGGTCCCAGATCGACGATGTGGTCGGCGATCGCCATCACCTCCGGCTTGTGCTCGACGACGAGGACCGTGTTCCCGGCGTCGCGCAGCCGCGCCAGCGTCTGGTTGAGTCGCTGGATGTCGTGGGGGTGCAGGCCGATCGTCGGCTCGTCGAAGACGTAGACCGTCTCCATCAGGCTCGACGACAGGTGCCGCACGATCTTCACCCGCTGCGACTCACCGCCCGACAGCGTCGCGGTCTCGCGACTCAGGCTCAGATAGCCCAGCCCGATCTCGACCAGGTGATCGAGCCGCTCCGCCAGCCGGGCCAGGAGCGGCGCCACCGTCGGCGCCCGCAGCGCCCGGACCAGCCCCGCCAGCTCGCGCACCGGCATCGCCGCCCAGGCGCCGAGGTCCTTGCCGTCGATGCGACAGGCCCGCGCCGCCTCCGACAGCCGGGTCCCGTCGCACACGGTGCACGGTCCGGTGGTCACGATGCGCGCGAACGACTCGCGCAGGTGCGGCGCCAGCGTCGCCGCGTCCTTGCCCAGATACAGGCGCTTGAACTTCGGGATCAGGCCCTCATAGGGCGGCTTCTTCTTCGGATCGGTGAAGTGCAAGAGCTTGTGCCACTCGTCCTTCGAGTACTTCTTGAGTGGCTTCTCGACGTCGAAGAACTTCGACTTCGGAAACGTCAGCCAGTTGTAGCCACCCACATAGAAGGTCGGGAACGAGATCGCGCCGCCGGCCAGCGACTTCTGCTTGTCGACCAGCGCCTCGACGTCGAGCTGCGACCCGCGGCCCAGCCCCTCACACGCCGGACACATGCCCGTCGGATCGTTGAATGACAGGTTCAGCGCGTGCCGGACTGCCGGCGTTCCCAGCCGCGCGAACACCACGCGCACGAGCGTGTAGAGATCCGTCGCCGTGCCCAAGGTCGAGCGCGGCGTCCCGCCCAGGCGTTGCTGATCGACGATGATCGCCGTCGACAGGTTGGCCAGCAGGTCGACGTCGGGCCGGCCGTAGCGCGGCAGGAAGCTCTGCACGAACGTCGAGTAGGTCTCGTTGAGCAGCCGCTGCGACTCCGCCGCGATCGTGTCGAACACCAGCGACGACTTGCCCGAGCCCGACACGCCGGTGAAGACCGTGATCTTTCGCCGCGGGATGTCGACCGAGACGTTCTTGAGGTTGTTCTCGCGGGCGCCGCGGACCTGGATGGCGGCGAAGCGATCAGCGCTGGACGGGGAGGGCGACGTTCGACTCACGGGAGCCCCGCGAGCACGCCGACCAGCTTCTCGCTCATCAGCTTCCAGCCGTAGCGGGCGCCGCCGAAGTTCTGCTTCTGATCCGGCTTGAAGCCCGACTGCACGAGCGACAGGTGGGTGCCCTGTGCCGTCGGCGTGAGCGTGAACGTCACGACCGTGTCGATCTCCATGTCGCCGACCACCCACGTGTAGCTGAGCTTCCGCTCCGCCTCGATCTCGACCAGCCGGCAGTTCACCGTGCCGTCCCAGCCCGGAAACGCCTGCGTGTGGAGCGTGAACGCCGCGCCCGGCTCGAGCTTGAAGCCGACTGCCGGCAGCAGCCACTCCTTGAGCAGCACCGGGTCCGTCAGCGCGCGCCACACCTTCGCGGGCCCATGCCGCAGATCGAGCTCGAACGAGAGAGCGTCAGTCTGCGCCCGTGCGGTCTTGTCGACGATCGTCATTCGTCCATCTTCTCCAGCAGCTGTTCCAGTCGATCGACGTGCTGCATCCAGAAAGCGCGGTAGTGCGCGATCCAGTCGATGAGCGGCTTCATCCCGCGCGGCTCCACCCGGTAATAGACGCAGCGCCCCTCTCGCCGCCCGTTCACCAGCCCCGCGTCCTTCAGCGCCGCCAGGTGCTGCGACACCGCCGGCTGCGAGATCGCAAAGCGCGCCGTCAGGTCCTTCACCGCCGCCTCGCCCCGCGTCAGCGACTCGAAGATCGCCCTGCGGCTGGGGTCCGCCAGCGCCTGGAAGACCTTGTTCTCGACGGCCGCGCTCTGCATGTCGAACGTATAAGCTGCTGCTTATTTGTTGTCAAGCACCTCCAGTTTCGGGCTGGTGAGCTGGGCGCGATGGGGCTGCTCCGAGTCAGCGCGCGCGCCGGTAGTGCATGGCGACCGCGCCGATGCGGAGCGGCTCCGCCGAGACCAGCTCGAGCCGGCGCGTGCTGGGCAGCCCGCTCTGGTACAGGGTCGGGCCGTGGCCGGCGATCCTGGGGTGGACGAGGAACTGGTACTCGTCGATCAGATCCAGCCGGTCCAGCTCGGTCGAGCACGAAGGCCGTGAAGCACCAGTCCGCAACCGCGAGCACGTCGTTGGGACGGCGCGCGAGGAGCTCGTCGGTGGCAAGCGCCCTTCGACCACGGGTGCGTCACGCGCGAGCTCCATCGGGAATGGCCCGAGCTGCTCGCGCTGCTCCGCTGCTCGCGTCGGATAGAAGAGCAGCGTCGGGATCGCGTCGTCGATGCGCTCGAGCCGAAGTCCTACGGCATACGTCATGGAGCGGTCGTACGCGACGCCCACGGCGCTCGCTTGACCAAACCTGCTCACCGTCACCCCCCCCCCGCCGAAAATGCGAAACCCGCCAGGCGGCGGGTTCCTTCGTGTCTTCGTAGCGGGGGTAGGATTTGAACCTACGACCTTCGGGTTATGAGCCCGACGAGCTACCAGGCTGCTCCACCCCGCATCAGTTGTCACGGCGGCGAACCGTCGTGAAGGGGTATTTGCCACAGGGCGATGGTGGCGTCAAGCATGGTGGAGGAAGAAGGGATCGGTGGGGTGTGAGGAGCGTGACGGGCGCGGCATGGGCTGGGACAGGGCCGTGAGGAACCGGTCGCAGCGGGTCAGACGCTGATAGGCTGCGCCGATGAGGTGGTGGCTCGGCCTGGTGGCTGCGGGCGTCGCGACGGCGGCGTGTGGCGACAACGTCTCGGGCTACGTCCCGTGGCGCCTCGATCCGCTGAGCGACTACGAAGGCATGTGGGTCCGGACGCCGGAGTTCGACGTGGGCGCGGGCGAGGAGATCCAGGACTGCTACTTCTTTCGGGTGCCGCCGCAGTCGAGGGGCACGCTGATGGTGGATCGGTTGCACCTCGCGCTGAATCCGGGCAGCCATCACATGAATGTCTTCCGCGTGAAGACGATCCGCATGCTCGATCCGGCGGCGGGCACGCCGATCGATCTGGGCGGCGTGCGCGGCACGGTGGTGCGCGGCGGCGAGTGCTGGGAGCCGCCGAACTGGCAGAACTGGCCGCTGGTGACGAACTCGCAGCAGTCGCAGGAGGACGATCCGGTGCTGGTGTGGAATCTCCCGGCGGGCGTCGCGACGCGCTTCGATCCGGGCGAGATGCTGATGATGCAGGTGCACTACGTGAACGCGGCGACGCAGGACACGCCGTACCGTGGCCGCGCCGGCATCAACTTCTATCGCAGCCACGACGACGACACGATGGAGCTGGGCACGCTGTTCGCGACGCAGCAGAACGTCCGCGTCTGTCGCACGGATCCGCGTCGGACCTTCGACGGCACCTGCTCGATCCCGGCGCGCACGCACACGGTGGCGGCGGTGAACGGTCACTTTCACTCGCGCGGCAAGCAGTTCAGCGTCTACGCGTGGGACGGCATCACTGCCGAGCTGCCACCGACGAGCGCGCGCTTCTACCAGAGCCAGCGGTGGTCGGAGCCGGACATGCGCACGGGCCTGGCGGTGCCGCTGGCGCCGGGCGGCGGCATCTGGTGGACGTGCGAGTACCAGTGGAGCGAGCCGCCGGGTGGCTGCGCCGCGATCGACGCGCTCGATCCGCTGCACGCCAACGACTGCTGCTACACGTTCGGCCCGACGGTGGAGACCAGCGAGCACTGCAACGTGTTCCTCTACTACTATCCGAAGTCCGACGACATCGACTGCTTCTGAGTGGTCCGACCGTCGCCGGAGGGCGTGATCGATGGCGCGGAAAACGGTAGGCAGCTGCGTGGCGTTGTGGTGACATCGCCGCCTCTCTAGCCATCCGAGGACCCATTGAAGTCAGCCCGCGTCCGTTGGTTTCAGGTCGTGTTGTTTTCGATCCTGGTGGCGGCGGCGAGTGGGTGTGGACCGAGCAACGCTGGTGACGATGACGACGACGACGGCGAGACCGACGTCGACGCCGCCAACCCGAACTGCAGCAACCCGCTGCCCGAGGCCTGCGGCAACGATCAGGACGATGACTGCGACGGCTACAGTGACTGCGACGACTCCGACTGCTCGGCGTCGTGTGGCAACGCCAACTGCGGCATCCTGGAGACGCCGACCGCGTCGCTGTCGCTGCCTGACGGCGACTGCGACAAGGACGAGTCGATCCCGTGCGCGGGCTACGAGTCGGACCTGCTGTTCACGGGTTTCTCGCAGGGCCAGACCCTGACCGACATCTCCAAGCTGCTCGGCGTGTGCGTGAACATGGAGCACTCGTGGATGCGCGACCTCGTCATCTACGCCGAGTGCCCGAACGGCACGCGCGTGATGCTGTCCGACTTCCAGGGGCACAACGGCGGCGCGGTCAACCTCGGCGTGCCGAACCAGAGCGACGGCGGACCTCCGGGCACGGGCTGGGACTACTGCTGGACGCCGACCGCGACCAACCTGCCGTGGATCCCGTACGCCGACGCCAACCTGCCGAGCACGCTGCCCGCGGGTGACTACCAGTCGTCGCAGCCGCTCACGCAGTTCCTCGGCTGCCCGCTCAACGGCGCGTGGACGATCCGCGTCGAGGATCGCTGGGGCTTCGACGACGGCTTCATCTTCAACTGGTCGGTGAAGTTCGACGCCGGCATCGTCGAGGACTGCGAGAACTGGCCGGGCTGATCGCTACTTCTTGATCCCCTCGGCGCGCAGCGCGGCGTCGATCGACGGGCGCTCGGCGAGGCGGGTGAGGTACGCGGTGGCGGCGTCGGGCAGCACGACCTGGGTCAGCCGCGCCCACTGCAGCACGGTGAACAGGTAGGCGTCGGCGGCGGTGAACGCGTCGCCGAAGGCGAAGCCATCGGTGCCGAGGCGGGTCGCGAAGGCCTCGATGCGGCCGGTCAGGGTGGCGCGGAACGTCGCCTTGACGTCGTCGGCGAGCTTGCCGAACAGCGGCGAGAAGCCCTTGTGCAGCTCGGTCGAGATGAAGTTGAGCGTGCTCTGGAAACGATAGCGAGCGGGCGTGCCGTTGGCGGGCGCGAGCGCGGCGTCGGGGTGCTGATCGGCGATCCACTGGAGGATCGCGGGGCCCTCGGTGAGGACGCTGCCGTCGGGCAGCTCGAGCGCGGGCACGTAGCCGAGCGGGTTGACCGCGAGGTAGCTGGTGCCGTCGGCGAGCTGCTTGTCGCGGGGGACGCGCACGAGGGTGACGTCGGCGCCGACCTCGCGCAGGCAGATGTGCGGCGACAGCGAGCAGGCGCCGGGCATGAAATAGAGCTTCATGCCGCCTTGTATCAGAGCGTGAACGTGCGCGCGCGGGCGGCGCGGCGCGGCGACTTCTCGACGCCGATCGCGTCGAGGCCGGCGGCGTTGGCGACGGCGAGCATGGTGCCGACGCCGCAGAACGGATCGACGACGGTGCGACACGCGGTGTGGGCGACGACGAAGCGCGCGACGGCGGCGCAGGCGTCGGCGCCCATCGCCCGCGACCACGGCATCGCGCCGAGCCCGGGCAGCACGTCGGCCGACGACTGTCCGGTCACCAGCCGCAGCGATCGGCTGAAGCACAGGAGGTGGGCGTAGGCGGGGCGGCCGAAGGTGATCGTCCCGGGCGGCGCGCGGCAGACGATCTTGTGCCACAACAGCGCGACGCCGGCATCCTCGGCGCCGCGCGCGACCAGGTAGCCCTTGTCGATCCAGCGGCCGTCGTGCTTCACGTCGGTCTGGAAGAAGATCGCGACGGCGTCGTCGGCGGTGGCGCGGCACGCGGTGGCGACGGTGGCGATGAACCAGGCGCGCCAGCCGTCGACCCCGAGGCCGGGGAGCTCGGAGTGGTCGGGCAGCGAGGTGACGATCGCGCAGTCGGGCGGCAGCGGCGTCGCGAGGAACGCCACGCCGTCGCCGCAGTGGACTGTCCGGGAACCGGACGTCACGACGGGCTGGCGGCGTCGGCTTCGACGTCCTCGACGCGGACGTCGACCTCGAGCGTCTCGGGACCGCCGCCGAGGTAGATGGTCCCCGAGGTCGGCGTCGCGTCGATGTAGTTGCGGCCGACCGCGACCCGGATGTGCTCGGTCTGGGTGAGGATGCCGTTGGTCGGATCGAAGCCCTTCCAGCCGACCTCGGGCAGGTAGAGCTGGACCCAGGCGTGCGAGGCCTCGCTCTGCACGGTGTTGGCGCGCGCGGCGTCGGAGGCGGCGCGGGGCCCGGTGTAGATGTAGCCGCAGACGTAGCGCGCGGGGACGCCGAGGAGGCGGGCCAGGCAGATGAACAGGTTCGTGAAGTCCTGACAGACGCCGTAGCGATCGCTATAGACTTCGAACGCAGTCGTCGAGAGTGTCGTGGAGTTCTGCCGGTAGGCGTACTCCTTGAAGATCGTCGCGTTGA
>JAYTAJ010000598.1:0-1599 GCA_043737575.1 Myxococcales bacterium
CACCGACTCGAGCTTCTGGGCCTGGCGCAGCCCTTCCTCGAGCAGCTTGCGCTCGCGGATGTCGAGCGCGATGCACACCACCGAGCGGGTGCGTCGGCCCGCGGTGAGCGGCAGGCCGGTCGCCGAGAACAGGATCGGGATCGACTCGCCGGCCGCGGTGCGGAAGCACGTCTCCGTCCGCACCACCGGGCGGCCGCGCGGCAAGGCGAGGATCGCGGCGAAGTCGGGCACGTCGCCGGGATCGAACAGCTCGATCGCGGGCCGGCCGATCAGCGCCTCGGGCGGCTGAGCGAGCATCGCGCACATCGCGTCGTTGGCGTCCTCGACGGCGCCGTCGCCGCCGACCATGAACAGGCCGCCAGGCATCGCGCGATAGACCTCGCGCAGGAACTCGGTCGCCGAGCGCAGCCGCTCGTTGGCCAGCGAGGTCTCGCGGTTCCGGGTCTGGATGATCGCCTCCAGGCGTTCGACGTGGCGGAGCGCACGCTCGAGCTGCTGCTCGACCGCCTCGCCGACCTCACCGTTCAGTGGCCCTCGTCCGTTCACGCCTGACTGACTCGACCGCGCCGGCCGTTCGTGTACCCCCCCTCGACGACACCGGGCCCCGGCCGAACCGGGGGGAGAACCCGTACCCGGAGAAACGATGCAGACCTTACGTGCCGGCGACCTGTCGATCGCCCCCCAGATCCATCCTACCCACCTGCGCCTCGACTGGCAGGGCCGCAGCGGCGCCCGCGAACCCAGCATTGTGCTGGTGCCGTATTTCGAGGAGGCCTGCCGCGCCGCGGCGGCCCGGCAGGCCTCGATCGAGATGCACTTCGAGGATCTCGAGTACTTCAACTCGTCGACGATCACCGCGCTCATCCAGGGGATCCATCTGGCGCGCGCAGCCGGGGTCCGCCTGGTGCTCATCTATCGCGAGAGCTTGCGCTGGCAGCGGCTGTCGTTCGACGCGCTCCGCATGTTCATCGTCGGCGACGAGCTGGAAGTGAGGGCGGCATGACCCGCCACCTCGACTTCGGCTTCTCGATCGAGATCCCGGTGATCGGCGAGTGGGAGAACGTCGACATGGTGCGGCTGTCGCTGCAGACCTGCGTCGCGATGCTGTTCCAGGACGTCGACCGCCGCCACACGCTGGCGATGGTCGCCGGCGAGCTGCTCGAAAACGCGGTCAAGTATGCCGACCGCGGCGACGAGGTCACGGTCTTCCGGGTCCGGCTGTGGGGCAACGAGGTCGACGCCTTCGTCCAGGTCTCCAACCCCATCGCCGACGACAACGCCGGCGTGGTGATGGACACCGTCGCCCGCATCGAGGGCGCCGACTCGGTGGCCGCCGCCTACTGCCAGCGCATGCTCGAGATCTCGACGTCGCCGTCGCGCATGAGCCGGCTCGGCCTGCTCCGCATCGCCTACGAGGGCGGCTGCGCCCTGAAGGCCGACATCCAGAACCAGATCCTCACGATCACCGCGAGCCTGCCATGCGTTCACCCGATCGCCGGTGAGCCGTGACCATCCGGCGCAGCCTGACCGCCACGGTCGCCGTCACCGCGCTGGTCGTGCTCGCCCTGTCGGCGATCGCGCTGGTGTCGGCGTCGGACG
>JAYTAJ010000599.1:0-3846 GCA_043737575.1 Myxococcales bacterium
GTCTCGGGCCAGCCGCGCGCGAGGTTCAAGCACTGCACCGCCTGGCCGGCCGCGCCCTTCACCAGGTTGTCGATCGCCGACAGCGCGACGACGCGGCGCGATCGCGGATCGTAGACCGCGGTGACGTGGGCGCGGTTGGAGCCGCGCACGAACGCGGTGTCGGGCAGGACACCGGGCGCGAGCACGTCGACGAACGGCTCGCCGCGATAGGCGTCGACCAGGGCGTCGCGATACGCGGTCGGCGGGCGCTCGGGATCGGTCGGCTCGGCGTAAACGCAGGCGAGGATGCCGCGCGACATCGGCACCAGGTGCGGCGTGAACAGCACGGTCACCGCGGCGCCGGCCGCGAGCGACAGCTCCTGCTCGATCTCGGGCGTGTGGCGATGCGAGCCGGCGATCTTGTAGGCGCGGATGCCCTCGGCGGCCTCGGGCAGGTGGGTCGCGAGGCCGGGCGTGCGGCCGGCGCCCGACGCGCCGCTCTTGGCGTCGACGACGAGGCCGGTGGTGCGGACCAGCCCGGCGGCGAGGAGCGGCGCGATCGCCAGCGTCGTCGCGGTCGGATAGCAGCCGGGCACCGCGACCAGCTGCGCGCCGCGGAGGCGATCGCGGTGGCGCTCGGGCAGGCCGTACACCGCCTCGGCGAGGAGCGGGATCGCGGGGTGGGTCGCGTGGTCGCCGCCGCCGTACCACGCGGCCCAGGTCGCGGCGTCGTGCAGGCGAAAGTCGGCCGACAGATCGAGCGTCGTCACGCCGCGGGCCCGCAGCGCCGCGACCACCAGCGCCGACTCACCGTGCGGCAGCGCCGCGAACGCGACGTCGGCGCCGCGGGCGACCACGTCGGGATCGAAGGCCTCGACGTCGAGCGCGAGCTTGCCGGTCAGGTGCGGGAAGACGGCGTCGATGCGCTGGCCGGCGGCGCGCCGCGCCATCACCATCGCGATCGTCACCCGCGGGTGGCCGAGCAACAGCCGCAGCAGCTCGGCGCCGGTGTAGCCCGACGCGCCGATCACGGCGACGCGGACGCGATCGGGTGCGGACGTCATCGCGCGCAGGATGCCACGCGGTGCCGGTCACGGCGGCGGCGACTGCGCCTGATCGTAGCCGTAGCCGTAGAGCGTGCCCGTGGCGCTCGACAGCCGCGGCATCGTCGACGTGCCGATCGCCTGGCCGCGGCTCAGCTCGATCGCGGTGACGCCGCCGCCCATCATGCCGCTGGCCTTGCCCGCCGCGACGGTGCGGATCATGCCGCCCAGCGGACCCGCGACGAAGCTGATCGGGCGCCCCGCGTGGACGGTGAGCTCGCAGGTCTTGCCGCCGAAGAACGTCGCCTTGATCGGCGGGCTGTAGCCGGCCTCGGCGTTGGCGTCCTTGACCACCGCGGCGCGCGCGACGTCGGCGGCCGACTCGCCCTTGAGCGCGGGCAGGATGAACTGCGTGCCGAACAGCGCGAGGGTCTGGAAGATCGCCGTCTTGAACGCGGACTCGGCGCCGGCCCCGAGCGCGGCCTCGACGTTGCCGTTGTTGATCATCGAGATCGTGAACGCCGACGCGAACGACGACGCGACCCCGATGGCGAACGTCGCCGCCGCGGGCGCGCCGTAGCCGTAGGTCACCACGCTCACCGCGATCGCCGCGGCGATCACCGCCTGGGTGCCGACCGCCTTCAGCGCCTTCTCGTCGTCGCCCTTGAAGCCCGCGTCGAGCGTCGCCAGCGGCAGCGCCAGCGCGCCGCCGATGATCGGCACCGTCGACAGGCCCTTGGTCAGCCCCGAGAAGCGCGCGCCGGCGTCCTCCCAGAAGCCGAGCCCGTCGATGTCCGTGCGATTGATCGGATCGTTCTGCGCGTAGGCGTAGCGATTGAGGCCGACGCCGCGGTGGGTGGGAATCGTCGGATCGGGCGACAGGAAGCGGCCCAGCGCGGGCATGGCCATGCGGGCGTGGAGGTAGAGCAGCCCGTGATCGTCGCGGCGCTGGCCCGTGTAGCCGCGGCCGTCGGGGTCGTTCGACACGATCGGATCGCCGTACGGGGTGTAGCTCGCGCTCACCACCTCGGCGCCCCCGGCGTCGACGCCGAGCACCACCGAGCCCTGATGGTTGGTGTAGAGCCAGATCGGGCTGTTGGTCCCGGTCTGGCGCGCGACCAGCTTGCCGCCGAGGCTCACGTACTTGGTCGCCACGCCGTTCGTGACCTCGTAGTCGTCGCCGAGGTAGACCGTCGTGACGCCGTTCTCGATCTGCTTCAGGCGGTAGCCCTCGGCGTCGTAGCTGTAGAAGGTCTGACCGTTGACGCTGGCGAGCCGACCGCCGCTGTCCCAGGTGAACGCCAGTCCCGGCCAGGCCTCGGTCATCTGGCCATTGGCATCGTAGGCATACACGTGCTCGTCATCCGACTGGATGGCATGGGGATGCGCGGGATCCGGCCCGGTCGGATAGATCGCGGCGCCCGACGGCCCCGACGTCAGGTTGCCATTGTCCTCGTAGCCGAAGCTGTGGAGGGTGCGATCGTAGCGATTGAAGGCGGCCGTCAGCTGGTGCAAGCCATTCGGGCTGTACTCGTAGTTCCACGACTCGTCGGGGCGATTGCTGGTGATCGAGCTGATGCGGCCCTCCTGATCGCGCGCGAAGTAGACGTTGTGGAGGACGGGCTGCGACAGCTTCTGCACGGGCGTGCTGGCGAAGACCCGCACCTCCGCCATGTGCAGGTAGTTGGTGCCGACCAGCTGGATGCGGACGTAGCGGCCGAGGCTCGACCACGCGAACGTGCTCGGGGTCCCGGCCTGCCCCGCGTGGGTGTGGGTGGTCCAGGTCGCGCCGTCGACGGACGTCATGATCTGGAAGTTGGTGAGCCGCGCGGGCTCGTTCGGCACGCCCCCCGGGAAGCAGCCGCCGCTGCAGTCGGTGCGATTCCACACCTCGATCCGCTCGATCAGCCGCGTCGCCTGCAGATCGACCTGCCACCACGACTGCGCCGGCGGGGTGACGTCGTTGACGTTGTTCGTGTGGTTGACCGAGCCCGCAGCCCAGTTGCCGTCGGTGTTGCCGTCGACGACCCGGCTGGCGACGCCGCCCCAGCAGGCGCCGCTCGCGGTGCAACTCGACTGGGTCGCGGGCCGGGCGAAGGCGACGTTGCCGAGCGGCGCGCTCTTCACCTGGGCCGCGACCGTGGCGCGGCACGCGGTGGCCCCGAAGCAGCCCGCCCGCAGCGTGTAGACGCCCGCGCCGCCGGTCGGGATCGTGAAGTCGATCGTCGACAGCGTCCCGCACGGCCCGGCCGGACTGGCATCGTCATTCTCCGCCACCTCGTTGCCCGACGGATCGAACAGCCGAAGATAGGTATTCCCCGCGCCGCTGGCGCCCGTCAGCCCGCCCACCGCGTCGCCACAGGTCGACAGCCGGAGGCGCTGGCCCACGACCAGCGCGCCGCCGGGGACGGTGAAGTGCTCGTAGCCCTGGTTCGCGGAGTTGGTCCACGCCTTCGCGTAGGTCCCGAGGCTCATGCGGCCATCGGGACTGACCCGCATCGGCCCCCGGGTGACCTGGCCCTGCAGCAGGCCGCGCGGGTGCGTCGCCGTGTCGAACGTCGTCCAGGTGCCGTTGGCGCCCGCGTACGACGTCAGGGCGCCGCGGGCGTCGTAGGTGGCCGCGCTGATGATGCCCGGGATCGACTGCAGTCGTCCGGCCGCGTCGTAGCCGAGCGGCGCCGCGACGGTGCCGACCGTCGAGAAGTCGGGGTACGTGGTCGCGAGCAGCCGGCCGCCGAGATCGTGGCGCTTGAGGAACGTGTAGTAGATGCCGTCGACGATCCGGGTGCCCGTGCGCAGGTTGCCAGCGACGTCGTAGTCATAG
>JAYTAJ010000600.1:0-3843 GCA_043737575.1 Myxococcales bacterium
ATGTTCGCCTGGATCTTGAAGACGAAGCCCGTGACCTTGGGCTCGGCCGGATCGACCGGCCGCTCGATCGCGGGCTGGATCCGCGGCGGCGGCGCCAGCGCGGCGATGCCGTTCAAGAGCTCGCGCACGCCGAAGTTGTTGACCGCCGAGCCGAAGAACACCGGCGTCATGTGGCCCTCGCGGTACGACTGCAGGTCGAACGGCTTGTAGACGCCGCGCACCATCGCGACCTCTTCGCGCAGCTTGCCGAGGGCGTACTCGGGCAGGAGCCGGTCGAGCTGGGGGTCGTCGAGCCCCTGGCACACGATCGCCTCCTGCAGGTACTCGCCGCGGGTGCGCTCCATCAGGTGCAGCTGATCGGCGCGCAGATCGAACGCGCCGAGGAAGCCCTTGCCCATGCCGATCGGCCAGGTCGCGGGGGTGACGTCGAGCTGCAGGGTCTGCTCGATCTCGTCGAGCAGCTCGAACGACTCGCGGCCCTCGCGATCGAGCTTGTTGATGAACGTGATGATCGGGACGTCGCGCATGCGACAGACCTCGAACAGCTTGCGGGTCTGGGCCTCGATGCCCTTGGCGGCGTCGATCACCATCACCGCCGAGTCGACCGCGGTCAGCGTGCGGTAGGTGTCCTCGGAGAAGTCCTGGTGGCCGGGCGTGTCGAGCAGGTTGAACGTGCGCTCGGCGAAGTCGAACGTCATCACCGAGGTCGTCACCGAGATGCCGCGCTCGCGCTCGACCTTCATCCAGTCCGACGTCGCGCGCCGCCGATCGCCGCGCGCCTTCACCGCACCGGCCAGCTGGATCGCGCCACCGAACAGCAAGAGCTTCTCGGTGAGCGTGGTCTTGCCGGCGTCGGGGTGCGCGATGATCGCGAAGGTGCGGCGGCGGGCCACCTCGGGGGGCAATTCGGGCATGGCGGGGGCCTGTCTACGTTATGCTGCCGTCGATGTCTACCCGTGATCCGTTGTCCGTCGCCGAGGCCGAGGCGTTGCTCGAGGGTGTGCCGCTGGTGTCCGCGATGGGCGGCAAGCTCGACGACATCAAGCGGGTGCGCGAGCGCTGCCTCGCGGCCGGGATCCCGGTCCTGATGGGCTGCCCGGGCGACGGCAAACCCGGCGGTTGAGGCACCAAGACGCACCTCCTGGTCGAGGAGGACGACGTTCCCGCCATCGCCGTGCTGCTGCAGCACGACTGGAGCGACAGCCTCGCGCGTGAAGGCCTGGCGCCCGCCACCGCCGACGCCAGCGCGTGTCCGGCGTGCGGCTCGGCGAGCGAGCTCACCGCCAGCGGCGAGTGTCCGGACTGCGGCCTACAGCTGGCGTGACCGGTCGCCGGGGCAGTACCAGGCGATCGCGTTGGGGCGGCGGAAGCCGAGCAGCGAGAAGCTGATGCTGACCGCGAGCGCGGTGACGCGGTGCCACCATCCGGCCGGGATGAACAGCGCGTCGCCCGGGCCGACCTCGACGGTCTTGACCCGCAGCGCGCGCAGCGCGGGTGACGCGGTGGCGCGGGTGTCGAGGTCGACCGGGCTGTAGAAGCCGTCGACGTCGAGGAGCAGCGCCGACTCGGCCGGGGCGACGAGCTCGAAGCGCTTGCTGCCGTGGAGCTGGCAGAACAGGATGTTGGTCGTGTCGTGGTGGAGCGGCGTGACGGTGCCGGCCGGGCCGATCCACAGCGACGTGGCGGCGGCGCGGAGCGGCTCGAACAACGTGTCCGGAACCCGGACGTCGCCGAGCAGGCGGCGGAACCGGGGCCGCTCCATCGTCTTGTTGTTGGCGACGAGATACTGGTCGTTGGAGACGCCGACCGCGAGGATCTCGTCGATGAAGCGATCCATGCGCAGCCGTCGGCGGTGGGCGGCGAAGTTGCGATCGTAGTCGGGGTCGGCGTCGCGGCCCGCGGTGATCTCGATGCGCGCGGTGCCGAGCTCGCGACGGAAGAACGCCGGCGTCCACTTGCGCAGCGCCGGCCAGCGGCGGGTGACGTCGGTGAAGACGACCGGGCGCTGCGCCGCCCAGTAGTGCCGGAAGAACTCGTCGGCGCCGGGCAGGCGGCGCCGCTCGACGCGATCGGCGTCGGGCTCGTGGGCCGCGTGGTGGCGGGCGAGGGCGGCGACCAGCTCGAGGCGGCGGACCCGGGTCGCGAGCGCGCCGCACACCGGCAGGAGGGGCGACGTCGCGATGGCGTCGACCTCGCGGTGCGCGTCGGCGGCGGGCACGCCGCGGCCGATCAGGGTGTCGGTGAGCGCGGTCGGCGCGACACCCGCGATCAGATTCTCGACCAGCCAGCTCTGCCACGGCGGCGCGAGCGTGGTGGCGCGATCGAGCGCGGTCGGCGCGCCGCGGCGAGGCCGCGCACGCGCCATGTCAGCTGCCGCGATCGAACGGGCCGATGAGCACGGGCGGCGCGTCGGGATAGTCCGACGTCGGTTCGGCCCGCGGCGCGAGGCGTGCCTGCACCTGCGGCTGCGGGTGCGGTTGCGGCGGCACCTGCGGATAGACCTGTGGCGGCGCTTGCGGTGGCCGCGATTGCGGCGGGACCTGCGGCGGCTGCGGCGGCCGCTCCTGCTGCTGCGGTGGCTGCGGCGGCGGCCGCTCGTGCTGCTGCGGTGGCTGCGGCGGCGGCCGCTCCTGCTGCTGCGGTGGCTGCGGCGGCGGCTGCTCCTGCTGCTGCGGTGGCTGCGGCGGCGGCTGCTGCGGTGGATCGCGCGGCGTCCGGTCGTACGGCTGCGGCGGCTGGGGCGGCGGCTGCGGCGGCACCGCCTGCGGCGGTCGGGTCGGACCGCACGCCAGGGCGGTCGCGGCGAGCGCCGCGCCGAGGCGCACGAGCGGCGCGGTGCGCGGCGGCTTCGAGGGCTGGGGTGGGCGCTCGGACTTGCGCATGCGTCGACGGTATCACGATACGATGGCGGTCTATGCGAACCTGGTTGTGCGCGCTCGGGCTCGTCGTCGCGGTGGGAGCAGCGGGGTGTGGCGGCTGTGATGGTGGGACGGGCGGTGATCCCGACGCCGACGGCGACGGCGGCAGCTGCGGCGTGACGGGCTGCGACAGCGGCGAGGTGTGTCGCTACGACACCTGCGTGCCGACGCCCGAGCCGTGCGTCGCGGGCCAGTGTCCGGGCGACTTCTACTGCGACCCGACGACGAACGAGTGCCTGCCGTGGGGCGTCGGCCCGGGCGGCCACCACGACGACGCGTGTACCCGCGAGGTGGTGCCTGGCGTGTTCTTCCCGGGCGTGCAGTGCGAGTGGCTGGGCCCGCCCGCGGGCGATCCGTTCCCCGATCACAAGAACGTGCTCGGCTCGCCGATGGTCGCCAACCTCGGGCTGAGCTCGGGCGAGTTCGACACGCCGTCGATCGTCTTCATCTCGTACAACTACACCGACGGCGGCGCCGAGAGCTGCCAGGGCTCGAACCCGAGCTACTTCGGCGTGCTGCGCATCATCGACGGCGCGACCTGCGCCCAGCTCGCGAGCCTGCCGGATCCGATCATCGCGTCGCAGTCGGTCGCGCTCGCCAACCTCGGCGGCCTCGACGCCACCCCCGAGATCGTTGCGGCGCGGCAGGACGGCGGCCTCATCGCGTTCACCCGGCTCGCGACCGGCGCGTGGAGCGTGCTGTGGTCGAGCGCGGACCGCTACGGCGATACCTTCTGCAACTGGACCGGCATCTCGATCCACGATCTCGACGACGACGGCGTCGCCGAGGTGCTGTACCAGGGTGCGGTCTACTCGAGCGCGGGAGTCCTGCTCAACACGCCGCTGCCGCCGACGACCTTGCACCCGACCGCGACGGGCTACATCCCGGTCGTCGCCGACGTCGACAACGACGGCGCGCCCGAGCT
>JAYTAJ010000601.1:0-3842 GCA_043737575.1 Myxococcales bacterium
CTTGCCCGCGGATGTCGGCGATGAGGTCGTCCAACGCGGCGCCGTTGCCCAAGGTCAGCTTGCGCGTCACCAGATCGGCCGCCTGGATGCCGTTGGTGCCTTCGTAAATCGGCGCGATGCGCGCGTCGCGATAGTGCTGCGCCGCGCCGGTCTCCTCGACGAAGCCCATCCCGCCGTGGACCTGGACGCCGAGGCTGGCGACCTCGCAGCCGACGTCGGTCGCCCACGCCTTGGCCAACGGCGTCAGCAGCGCCGCGCGGTCGGCCTCGCCGCGGTCGAGCGCGGCCTGGGCCCGCCGGCCCGCGAGCACGCCGCGCCGCCGCAGCCAGCCGACGCCACGGGAGACGATCGCGTCGGCCCGCGGCCGCCGCGCTCCGATCACCACCGCCGCCATCGCCGCCGCCACCAGGCCGAGGCCGATCGCGCCACTGACACTGATCCATCGTCCGGGCGGACCCAGGCCGAACCCGAACGCCAGCGCGCCCGCGGCGAACACGAACGTGACGCTGGTCGTGAACTTCACGAACGGCACCAGCACCGCGGCGTCGGTCGCCACGCCGCCGCGGCCCAGCACCCACGCCACCGCGGGCTCGCCGAGCCCGGTCGCGGGCGTGATCGCGGTGAAGAAGCCGTTGGCGACCGCGGCGTCGAGCGCGGTGCGAGCGTCGATCGCGACGCCGATCATCCGGCCGACCACGCGGATCCGGATCGCCTCGGCGACGACCGGCGCCAGCGCCAGCGTCGCCGCGAGCGCGAGCCACCACCACGACACCCGCGCCAGCCGGGCCGCCGCCGCCACCAGCTCGGCGCGGCTCGGCGCCGCCCACGCCACGCCCAGCGCGATCAGCAGCGCGACCGCGATCGCGACCGCGATCGTCCGGATCACGTCGACCTCGAGGCGGCGCCGCCCGGTCATGCCCGGCGGCCGCGCCCGAGCGTCACCAGGGTCGGCGCCGGGGTCGCCGCGAAGCGGGCGTCGCGGTTGCGGTACAGCACGTTGTACGCGCACGACGGCACGTTGGCGCCGTCGGGCTCGCGGATGCCGACGCAGCACTGGCGGATCCGGTCGGTGTCGAACGTCGTCTCGTCCATGTGGGCGTGGACGTAGATCGCCTTGCTCCACCGCTCGCTCGCGCGCAGCCGCTGATCGTCGGTGAGCCCGGGCGCGAACACGGTGTCGACCAGGCCGCGCAGCGCCGCGAGCACGAGGTCGGCGTCGTCGCCGAGCTCGGTCGCGCCCGACCACACCCGATCGATCACGTCGTGCAGCGTCGCCTCGGCGGCCGGCCCCGGCTCGAGGTACAGCATCCCGGCCAGCATCGCGCGCAGCTCGTCCCAGCTCATGAAGCGCGGGAACGGCAGCCAGCGATCGGGCGCCAGCCGCAAGAGGTACGTCACCTGGTAGCAGGTCGGGTGCGCCGCCGGCGACGGCACGAAGTCGGTGCGGCGCAGGCGGCCCGCGGTCTGGACCTCGAGATCGGCCAGCACCTGATCGGGCGTGTAGCGGGCGGCGCCGTCGAAGCCGAGGCCGCCCTGACCGGTGAACGTCATCGTGTGCAGCTCGAGCGAGCGGATGAAGTCGCGGCCGAGCGCGAGGTCGACGAAGGCGCCGAGCTCGTCGTGGTTGTGGCCGCGCGCGACCACCGGCAAGAGCGTCGTGCTGACGCCGTGGCGCTCGAGCAGCGCCAGCACGCGCAGCTTGGCGTCGGTGAGGTTGGCGCCGAGCAGCGCGTGGTTGGTGGCGTCACGGAACGAGTCGAACGACAGGATCACGCGGGCGTCGAGCGCGGCGAGCCGCGCCACCAGCGCCTCGTCCTTCAACAGGCCGAGGCCGTGGGTCGAGATCGTGATCCGACGGATGCCCTCGGTGTGGCACAGCTCGATCAGCCGCGCGAAGTCCGGATGCATCGTCGGCTCGCCGCCGGTGATGTTGATGAGGCGGCGCGCCGGATCGGTGCGGGCGATGTGGCCGAGGATGGCGCGCAGCTCGGCCTCGGTCATGTGGTACGCGCCGTCGTTCTTGTTGTGCGTGTAGCAGATCGGACAGTCGAGGTTGCACGCCGACGTGATCGGCACGATCGGCAACATCGCGGTCTGCTCGTGCTGCGCGCACGGCCCGCAGTCGAACGGACAGCCGCGCTCGACCGCCCGCGTCGTCGTCGGCGGTGTCACCGCCGCGGGGTAGCTCGAGATCCGCTGGTACCAGTCGGCGTCGTGGGCGACCACGACCTCGCTGGCGCCGTGGCGGTCGCACTGCTTCGTCATCACCACCTGATCGCCGCGCCGCACCACCTCGGCCGGCACGCTGCCGAGGCAGGTCGGACACAGGCTGGTGGTCCGGCGCAGCAGCACGCCCGACGGTACACCCTACGGACAGGCGTTGGCGGCGCCCGGCGTCGCGGCGCGCGCGACGAACGGGCCGACCCCCTCGGCGCAGCGGCTGGCGCTGGCGACGTGGGCGGTCCAGCTGTGCGAGTCGACGACGACGTCGAACGGCGTGTACAGGATCGCCGAGTCGGCGGCGCCGAGGCCGAACGTCAGGTGCAGCGGCGCGGCGCTGGTATCGCTCTCGATCAGGAGCCGGCCGCCCGCGGCGATCGAGGTGCCGGCCGGCAGCACGAAGACGTGCGTCGGATCGTTGTCAGTGATCTTCCAGCCGCCGAGAACGATGGCAGTCGCGGCGCGGTTGTAGAGCTCCACGAAGTCGGAGCCCGACGACTGGACCTCGTTGATCGCGAGGTCGGCCTGCCCCGGGACCGGCGGCGGCGTGCAGTCGTTGACCGCGCCCGGCGTCGGCGCGGTCGGCGCCCAGAACACTGGCCCGAGGCCGTCGGGGCAGCGGCTGGCCGACGCGACGTGGGCGGTCCACGCGTGCTGACTGACCAGCTCGCCGGTCGGCGCGTAGAGGATGATCGCGTCGACGGCGCCGAGCCCGAAGGTCAGGTGCAGCGGCGCGGTGCTGGTGTCGGCCTCGATCACCAGGCGGCCGCCGCCCGCGATCGACGTGCCGGCCGGCAGCGTGTAGACGTGGGTCGGATCGCTGTCCGTGAGGCGCCAGCCGCTGACGTCGAGCGCGGCCGCGCCGCCGTTGGACAGCTCGACGAAGTCGGTGCCCGACGACTGGACCTCGTTGACGACGAGGTCCTCGAGGCCGGGCGTCGGACCGACCGGCGTCGGCTCGACGTCGAGGATCGACGGTGACAGCCGGAGGAAGAAGTTGGCGGCGGCGCCGCCGTCGTTGTCGTTGGTGACCCACAGCGCGCCGCCGCCGAGGGTCATGCCCTCGACCTTCTCCTGATCGAAGCGGAACGGATGCGCCAGCAGATCCTGCGCGAGCGCCTTGTCGACCGGATCGCCGATCGCGCCCGCAGTGCCGCTCGACAGCCGGAACACCCGGATCGCCTTGTGGCCGGCGTCGCCGGCCCAGCCCTGATCGCGCTCGACCACCGCGAACTTGTCGCCGCCGACGTGGATCAGCTCGCTGAGGAAGGTGGCGCCGGCCGCGCCGCCAGCGTCGGGCTCGAGCCGGTAGAAGTAGAAGCGCCAGGTCGCGGTGTCGACGTCGTAGGCGCCGATGCGCGCGAGCTGACCCTCGGTGGTGAGGCCGCGCTGGAACCCGACGTAGACGATCAGCCCGCCGGCCGTCGCCGGCCGGGCGTCGACGACCGCGACGCCCTCGAAGCCGTTGCCGCGCACCGTGGTCCAGTCGATCGCGTTGGCCTCGGTGCCGCACGGCAGATCGACGATGCCGTCGCCGCCGTACGCGGGATCGAGGCGGGCGCTGGCGTCGAAGAACAGGAGGCGATTGCTGCGGGCCGAACCGACGCAGGTGGTGCTGCCGC
>JAYTAJ010000602.1:0-3841 GCA_043737575.1 Myxococcales bacterium
CTGGTTCGACACGATCTCGGGCCGCAGCAGCTTGATCGCGACCTTCTTCTCGATGTGGATGTGCTCGGCGGCGTAGACCTCGCCCATCCCGCCCTCGCCGAGCTTCTTGAAGATCTTGTAGCGACCGTCGAGGACCTCGCCGATCATCGACGCCTCGGCCCCGTCGGCCGGCATCGACGCCGACGCACCGCTCTGGGGCTGCTCGCCCGATCCGCCTGCGCCCGAGCCGCCGATGCGTGTGTTGCCGCCAGAGCTCATTTGGCGCCGAGTATAACCCGTCGCGGGTGGCGCTTCAGCCCGAAGGTGCTTCGCATACACCGAGGCCGAGCGGTCCGGCTTCCGAATTCTGGTTGAGGACGCAGACCTCGCCGACCGGGCACGGCGGCAGATCGGGGCGGCCGCACGCGCCGCGCGGCACCATCGGCCACCCCGGATCGTTGGGGCCGATCAGCGCGCACTGGTGATCGCGGCAGCGCGGCACCCGCAGCGGATCGCAGGTCGAGACGTCGGGGCACGCGCCCATGCTCGGCCCGGTCGGGCAGCCGAGGCCATCGACGTGCTGGTCGGCGATCGTCCGCGGCACCGCGGTGTTGGCGCCGCCGCGGGCGCAGCCGCAGCAGTCGGCCGGGACCTCGACGCAGTCGTCGTCGAGCTCGCAGGTCGGTTGCAGCGGCATGACGTTGCACGCGCAGGTCAGGCAGCCCGAGGCGTCGGGCGCGAAGCCCTGGGCGCAGGTCATGTCGCACGCGACCGGACCGCAGGTGGCGGTGCACACGCCGAAGTCGCAGCGCGCGACCATCGGCGTGCACATCGGCGGGGCCTCGGGCACGGGCATCGGGCAGTCGACGTTGGCGCAGCTGTCGGCCCAGCCGGTCGACGCGGGCAGCGCGTGGGTCGGACAGTCGCAGCAGGTCGGCCCGGCGAGGACGCAGTCGGTGTCGGCGAAGCACTGCTCGGGGGCGACGTCGTCGTCGTCGTTCGCGCCCGCGCTCTCACGGGCGATCACACAGGCGGAGGCGCTCAGAACCACGCTCAGGACGAGCGCGTGGTGGAGCAGCCTGCCGATCATGGTCGGACGAGGATGAGCACCTTCCATGCCCGATGCAACAACCCAGGATCACGGTTCGAAACCACAGATTTCTGACGTCTCGGAGGGACGCGATGATCAGAGGGATCGCCTAGCGTGCGCGCCGTGGGTTCGAAGATCATCACCAAGACCGATCGCGCGATGGAAGACCGCCTGCTGGCGGTGTCCGGAGATCCCGAGCGCGCCGACGCGCTCGCCAAGGCCCGCGCCTTCAAGCGCACGTGGCTCGAGCTGGCCGAGGCCCTCGAGCGCGTGCAGAAGCACGACGGGTGGCGCCGCTGGGGCTTCACCGACTTCGATGCGTACTGCCGCAAGGAGCTGCACCTGCGATCGTCGACGGTGCAGAAGCTGCTCGGCAGCTTCCGCTTCCTCGAGTCGAGCGCGCCGAAGGTGCTCGAGCGCGCGCGCACCATGCCCGAGGCGCCGATCCCGTCGATGGCCGCGGTCGACTTCGTCATGAAGGCGACCGATCGCGGCGCCGCCGACGACGAGACCATGCAGGACATGCGGCGGGTCGCGTTCGAGGAGGGCGGCGAGTCGTCGCTCCTGACCCGCAAGTTCAAGGAGGTCGCGTTCCCCGAGGCCGACGGCGAGCGCGATGGCCGGGTCCGCGGTCAGCTCACCGGCGCGGCGCGGCGGCTGTCGGCGCTGATCGCCGACGAGGGCATCCCGGTCCCGAAGGCCCTCGCGGCCCGCGTCGAGGAAGTGCTGAGCGAATTGCTCGCCGTCCTCGAGCCCACCAACTGATCACCCCGCGGCGAAGTAGCGGACGGCGCGGAAGATCGAGTACGCGCCGTAGCCGATCAGGGCGACGCCGACGATGCGCATGATCCACAGCGCGCGCTCGCCCATGAACTGCTTGCCCTTGTCGGCGATGAACGCGACGAAGGCGAACCACGCGAAGCTGCCGAGGAAGACGCCGATCGCGGCGCCGAGGGCCTCGAGGGACGACAGGTCGTTCAGGTGCGAGCCGACCACGACGACCCAGGTGACGATCGCGGCGGGGTTGAGGACGATCAGGCCGAGCCCGACGGTGAGGCCGTTCCAGAACTCGTGGCTCGGCGGCACCGAGTGCGGCGCGATCGAGGGTGTCGACGGCGGCCGGCTGCGCACCGTGAGGATGCCGTACAGCACCAGCACCACGCCCGAGATCGCGAACAGCACCGGCTTCACGCCCGGCTGACCGATGACGTGGGGGCCGACCCACAGCATCGCCGCGCCCGAGAAGAAGAAGTCGCCGATCGCGCCGCCGAGCCCGACCGCGAGGCCGCGCAGCAAGGTGTGACGGTACGCGGCGTCGATGATCGCGACGTTCACCGGTCCGATCGGCACACCGGTGAGCGCACCGATCGCGGCGCCGAGGAGCAAGTACGTCAGCACGAACCCCCGTGCTATAGCAGCCGGCGATGGCGATCTCTACGCCGGACGGCGATCCTTCGCCGAGCCGCCCCCCCTCCGGACCCGACGTCCCCGAGGACGGCGTGACCTGGATGGGCCACGCCTCGGCCGTGATCGCGATCGGCGGTCGGCGGGTGCTGGTCGATCCGCTCGGTCGCGGGCGGGCGCGGCGGGCCGGCCGTCTCGACGGCGTGCTGATCACCCACTCCCACGTCGATCACCTGAACCGCTGGACCCTGAAGGCGGTGCCGCGCGACGTGCCGCTGGTGGTGCCGCGGGGCGCCGGGCCGATCGTCGCCGACCTCGGCTTCCAGCGCGTCGTCGAGGTCGAGCCGGGCGATCACGTCGAGCTCGGCGGCCTCGACGTGGTGGCGGTGCCGACCCGTCACGACAACGGCCGCTGGCGCAAGGGCGACGCGCCGCTGTGCGCGGGCTACGTCGTGCAGCGCGACGCGATCGCGGTGCATCACGCCGGCGACGTCGACTTCTCCGACCACGCGGTGTTCGACGCCATCGGCAAGCAGTTCCAGCTCGCGGCCACGCTCCTGCCGATCGGCGGGATGATGCCGGTCTGGTACTACCGCTGGCGCCGCGCCGCGTTCGATCGCGGCATCCACATCGATCCCGACTGCGCCCTCGAGCTGTTCGGGCGGCTCGGCGCCAAGGCGCTGGTGCCGGTCCACTGGGGCACCGTCAACCTGCGGCTCGGTCCGCCCAGCGCGCCGCGCCGCCGCCTCGAGCAGCTCGCCGAGGCGCAGTCGGTCGACGGCGTCCGCGTCCTCGCTCACGGCGAGACGCTGACCTACGAGAGCGAGTGAAGCTGTTCACCATGACGCACGCCTCGTCTCACTGAAGTGAGCCTTCTCAGGTTCCCTCGGGAACCTTCAGAGGCTCAATCCTGAAACAGATTCTCGGCCGTCGTGTCCTGGGCGTGCTTGTCGCCGTGCAACGCGTCGCTGAGATCGCTGGTGGTCTTGCGCAGCCGGGCGCCCAGCACCTGCACGAAGGACCACAAGAGCTTGGTCGCGAGCTCGGGCTCCTTCTTGATGATCTCGTAGAAGTCCTTGCGGCGCACCGTCGCGAGCCGGGTGTCCTCGAGCGCGGTCGCGGTGAGCGAGCGCTGCGATCGATCGACCAGCGCCATCTCGCCGAAGTGCTGGCCCTTGGTCAGCTCGGCGACCGCGACGTCGTCCTTGGTGAGCCGGACCCGACCCGACATCACGACGTACATGGTCTCGCCCGGATCGCCGACCCGGAACACCACGTCGCTGTCGCCGAGCTCGGTGACCTGGGTGATGTTCGCGACCCGCACCAGCTCGCGGTACGACAGGTACCGGAACATCTGCATGCTCTTCA
>JAYTAJ010000603.1:0-1596 GCA_043737575.1 Myxococcales bacterium
AAGATCGTCAGGCCCATCGCGACGCCGGGGCCGATCAGCACCCACGGCGCCACCGCGATCTGGGTCGCGCCCTCGGTGACCAGCGTGCCCCACGACGCCAGCGGCGCCTGGACGCCGAGGCCGATGAACGACAGGAAGGTCTCGACCAGCATCGTCTGCGGCACCAGCACGGTGGCGTAGACGATCACCGCGCCGAGGGTGTTGGGCACGATGTGGCGGAACAGGATGCGCGACGGCCGGGCCCCGACCGCGCGCGCCGCCTCGACGAACTCGCGGTGGCGCAACGACAGCACCTGGCCGCGGACGATGCGCGCCATCGTCAGCCACGAGATCGCGCCGATCAGCGCGAACAGCGACACCATGCTGCGGGTGTCGAAGACCGCGCGGATCACGACGACGAACACCACGGTCGGGAAGCCGTACAGGGTGTCGACGATCCGCATCATCACGTAGTCGACCCGGCCGCCGGCGTACGCGGCGATCGCGCCCCAGGCGACGCCGATCACCAGCGCGACCGCGGTCGCGGTGAGGCTGATGACGATCGCGATGCGGCCGCCGACCAGCACCCGCACCAGCAGATCGCGGCCGAGGTTGTCGGTGCCGAGCGGATGGGCGCGCGACGGTGGCGACGCCAGCAGCTCGAGATCGAGCGTCGTCGCGTCGAGCCCGAAGCCGCCGCAGATCGTCGGGCCGATCAGGCACGCGACGATGATCGCGATGAACACCCCGAGGCACACCACCGCCATGCGGTTCTGGCGCAGCCGACGCCAGGCGTCGCGGCCGAGCGAGCGCGGCCGCTCGATCATCCTCGCACCCGGGGATCGAGCCAGCCGTAGGCGATGTCGACCAGGAGGTTGAGCGCGACCAGGAACCCGACGTAGAAGACCAGGAGGCCGGTCAGCACCGGGTAGTCGCGGCTCGCGACGCTGTCGACGAAGTAGAAGCCGAGGCCGGGGATCTGGAAGATCTTCTCGACGACGAACGAGCCGGAGATCAGCCCGGCGGTGGCCGGGCCGAGGTAGCTGACGACCGGGGTGACGCCGAGCCGCAGCGCGTGCTTCCACACCACCGCGCGCTCGGTGACGCCCTTGGCTCGCGCGGTGCGGATGTAGTCCTGGCCGAGCGTCTCGATCATCCCGGCCCGCGCCAGCCGCGCGATCGTCCCCGCGTAGATCATGCCGAGCACCGCGGCGGGCGCGAGGTAGCTGATGAAGCCCTCGGCCCGCGCTGGCGGGATCCAGCCGAGCTCGAGCGCGAAGAAGCGGATGAAGATCGGCGCCAGCACGATCGACGGGATCGAGATGCCGACCAGCGCGACGCTCATGAGGCCGTAGTCGACCCAGGTGTTGCGCCGCGCCGCCGCGACCACGCCCATCGCGGTGCCGAACAGCGCGGCGAACCCGATCGACAACAGCCCGAGCTTCACGCTGTACGGAAAGTGCTGGGCGATGATCTCGCCGACCGAGCGCTGCCGCTTCATCGAGTGGCCGAGATCGCCGCGCGCCAGCCCGCCCATGTACCTCGTGTACTGCTGCCACAGCGGATCGCGCAGGTGGTAGCGCTCCTCGATGTTGCGCTCGATCGCGGGCGACAACC
>JAYTAJ010000604.1:0-1594 GCA_043737575.1 Myxococcales bacterium
CTCGGCACCGCCGCGCGCGCAGCGATCGTCGCGTACGCGATCGTGCAGCTCGCGCTGCCGGCGCGTCACCTCGTCTATCCCGGCGACGTCCTGTGGAACGAGGACGGCATGCGCTTCGCGTGGCACGTCATGGTCCGCGAGAAGCACGGCAGCGTCACCTACGTCGCCCGCTTCGCCGACGGCCGCCAGCTCGAGATCCCGCCGCGCCACTACCTGACGTGGCGGCAGGAGCGCGAGCTCGGCGGTCAGCCCGATCTGATCCTGCAGCTGGCGCGGCACATCGGCGCCGATCTACGCGCGCGCGGCTACCGCGACTTCACGCTGCACGCCGACACCCGGGTGTCGCTCAACGGTCGGCCGTCGGCGCCGATGATCGATCCGGCGATCGATCTGCTCGGCGTCCGCGACCTCGGCGCCCGGACCTGGGTCCTGCCGGCGCCGACCACCGCGCCGCCACAGCTGGTACCGCTGCGCTGATTCCGTCGACGAGCCACGACGGTCTTGTCAGCGAGTCGCGACAAGTGTTGATCGATCGCGATGGTTGGCCGTCGTTGCTCTGCACGAACACACTGTCGCGGCGCGAACGCGGTTCGAATCATTGGACGCCGAGATCAGGAGCGCTAAAACGGCGCCATGCCCCGCACCCCCTGGTGGATCGTCGCGCCGCCGATCGCTGCGGTCGCCGCCAGCGTCGCGCGCTGGCTGATCCAGGGCTCGGGCAACGTCTACACCGCGACGACGAAGCGCTTCTACGTGCCCGATCCGGATCTCGAGTGGCGGGTCGCGACCGGCGGGCCGCTGTGGCTCGGGCTCGAGGTCATCGCGGTGATGGCCGGCGTCGTCGTCGGCATCGCCGCGGCGCTGTGGCTGGTGCGGCGCTGGGAGCGCAAGCGCGGCGAGCCGATCACCTGGGCGCGCACGATCGTCGCGGTCGGCGGCGTCGCGCTCTGCGCGGTGCCGATCCTCGCGTTCGCCAGCGGCCTCGGTCCCGCCCACGGCCGCGAGGCGTTGCCCGAAGGCGCCAGCGCCGCCGCGCCCGAGACCGGCATCGAGGGCGCGCTGCCGCTGCCCGCCGGTCGCTATCAGGTCGTCGCCCACGTCGGCTCGTCGATCACCGCGAAGATCACCGCCGGCAAGGAGACCTTCGAGGCCCGCTTCGCCCGCGGCATCGAGGGCACGCTCGAGGGCGATCTGCAGGATCTGACCAAGCCGATCGCGGTCGCGGTCTCGGTCGCGACCACCAGCGTCGACACCGGCGTCGACCTGCGCAGCGAGCACGCGCGCGGCGACTACCTCAACGCCGACAAGTTCCCGCGCATCGCGCTGCGCATCGTCAAGCTGGTCGCGGCGCGCCAGGATCGCCCGGATCAGCTCGCGTTCCGCGCCGCGGCCGAGCTCGACTTCCTCGGCGAGACCCTGGCGGTCGAGGTCACGGGCACGCTGCGCGCCGCCGACGCCGCCGCGCGCGCGCGCTTGAAGCTCGGCGCCGACGACCACGTGCTGCTGGTCACCGCCCACCTCGAGATCACGGTGAAGGGCAGCGCCCTGCGCACCCGTGACTCGTTCGAGGCCGACCGCATCCCCATCACCGTCT
>JAYTAJ010000605.1:0-8736 GCA_043737575.1 Myxococcales bacterium
GGCTCGTCGGGCTCGAGCTCGATCTCGAGCACTGGACCGACGATCGGCCCCGATCGATCGAGGGCCTCGGGGCCGGGACGCGCGACCAGCGGCGGCGGCACGGTCGCGGGGACCAGCACGCGGTGGCGCGCCGCCTCGACCTTCGCGGTGTCGCCCTTGTGGCGCGTGATCGGCGCGGCGCTGGGCGGCGCGGCGGGCTCGGCCTTCGGCGCCGGCGCGGGCGAAGGCGCGGCGAGGCGTGGCAGCGGCTGCATCAGGCGCTCGCCCAGCTCGGTCACGTAGTCGTAGTAGTGGGCGAGGCACCACGCGATCTGCATCTGCGTCGCGACCGCGCGCACCACGTACTTGCCGGTGAAGAAGCCGATCTCGTCGACCGCGTGGCGATCGCTGGGATCCGACATCGCGACGGTGAGGTTGCCGTCCTTGTCGAGGGCGACCGGCACCGCGCGGAACTCGACCGCCATGTCGGACGGCAGCATCTCGACGACGCGGTCGGCCAACCGGGCCAGCGTGGTCGGGCTGACCTGTGGCACCATGAGCCGACTGCGATAGAACTCCGTCAGGGCCTCGTCGCTGACCGCGCCCACGGCGACCAGGTGCTCTCCGAGCGTGCCGCCGCCCGAACGCTGGGCATCTCGCGCCGTCGTCAATGCCCGGTCCGCGATGAGACCTGCTCGAACCAGTAGCGCTCCGGCGTCGTCAGCCACGATGATTTGGCGCGCCCGCACGGGACCGCGACAGCGACGATCATGTCGGCACCCGTGCGCTCGTGTCAACGAACCCCCATGAGGATTTATCTCGACCACAACGCCAGCGCGCCCCTTCACCCGGCCGCGGCGAAGGCCATGGCCGCGGCGCTGGCACTCTCGGGCAATCCGTCGTCGATCCACGGCGACGGGCGGCGGGCCCGGGGCGCGGTCGAGCGGGCGCGTCGCGCGATCGCGGCGCTGATCGTCGGTGGCGACGACCCCGCGACCGACGGGGTGGTGCTCACCAGCGGCGGCACCGAGGCGATCCACGCCGGGCTCGTCGGGTTGGCGCGGCTCACGGCGGCGCCGCCGCTGATCGCGGTGGTCGCGACCGAGCACCCGGCGGTCCACGGCGCGGCGGCGGCGGCGATCGCGGCGGGCGGGCGCGTGGTGTCGATCGCGGTCGATCGGCGCGGCGTGATCGATCCCGACGCGTGGCGCGCGGCGCTGGCGAGCGCGCCCGCGGTGGTCGCGATCAGCGCGTGCAACCACGAGCTCGGCGTCGTGCCCGACCTGATCGCGCTGGCGGCCGAGGCCCGGGCCGCGGGCGCCCGGATCTTCGTCGACGCGGTCCAGGCCGCGGGCAAGCTGGCGCTGCCGCCGCTCGCCGCCGTCGCCGACGCGCTCGCGATCTCGGCCCACAAGCTCGGCGGACCGACCGGGGTCGGCGCGCTGTGGACCGCGCCCGGCGTCGCGCTGCCGCCGATCCACCCCGGCGGTCACCAGGAGCGCGGCCGTCGGCCCGGCACCGAGAACGTCGTCGGCATCGTCGGCTTCGGGGCGGCGGTCGACGCGATCGAGCTCGCGGCGACGGCGGCGACGGCGGCGCGCGGTGCCCGGCTCGAGGCGGCGCTGCGCGCGATCGGGGGGGCGCGGATCCACGGCGACGGCGCGCCGCGGCTGGGCACGACGGTGAACGTCGGCTTCGACGGCCTGCGCGGCGAGGCGCTGGTCATCGCCCTCGATCTCGAGGGCGTCGCCGCGTCGACCGGCGCCGCCTGCAGCTCGGGCTCGATCGCGCCGTCGCCGGTCTTGCGCGCCCTCGGCCTGTCCGACGAGGACGCCCGCGGCGGCCTGCGCCTGTCGCTCGGCCCGTCGACGACCGACGCCGAGATCGACGAGGTCGCGGCCCTGGTGCCGCGCCTGGTCGAGCGAGCGCGGCGATCACGGGATCGCTAGCGCGCCGTTCTTGCCGTGCAGCTCGATCGCGGCGGCGTCGCCGACGACCAGGGCGCGCTCGAACAGCCACGCGCTGATCGCGTGGGACGCGACGTGCTCGCCGCGCAGGTTCCACAGCCACACCGCCCACGCGCCGAACGCGTCGTCGGCGTGGGGGAACGCGACGCGCTCGAGGGCCACGCCGCCCGCCGCCGCGGCGTCGAGGTACGCGGCGCGCAGCGCCAGGAACGCGCGCCACTCGTCGAGGGCCGACAGCATCTCGCGGGCGCTGATGCGATCGTGGGCGCGCGCCAGCGACAGCTCGAGGCCGTCGAGGATGCGACCGCGCGCGCGGATCGCGACCGCGGTCGCGAGGGGCGAGCCATCGAGCTCGGTGGCCCGCGCCGCGACCGCGAGGTCGACGAGGGCGGCGACCAGCTGATCGCGGGTGGCGGTGACGGTGGCGAACGCGAGATCGGGCGCGACGCCGAGGGCCAGGGCGCGCTCGACCTGCGACGCGGGCCAGGTCGGCGCGTCGACGACGGCGCTCCAGGCGGCGACCGAGGCCGCGGCGGTGGCGGCGCGGGGGTCGAGGAGGGCGGTCGCGTGGGCGAGGACGGCGGCGGACTGGGGATCCAGCGAAGCCGCAACGGTGACGGGTACGGACACGGTCACGGGTACGGATACGGGTACGGATACGGGTACGGATACGGGTACGGATACGGATACGGATACGGATACGGGTACGGTGACGGTGACGGTCTTTGGCGGCGACATCGCGGCGCGCACGAGCGCCATCGTCGCGCGGCGCCGCGGCGCGAGGAGCCAGCGGCAGGCGAGGCCGAGCTGGGAGGGCGCGTCGGCGCGGCCGAGCAGGCGCGCGGCGATGCCCTCGAGGAGAAACGCCAGCGGCGTCGCCGGCCAGAGCGGCTCGCCGACGACGGGGGCGCTGCCGTCGCGGGTGCGGTGGATCGCCTCGGGCATGCGATGGGCGCCGCGGCCGGGCCGCGCGACCGCGCGCGCCGCGTCGAGCACCTCGTCCCACGCGCCGCGCTCGGCGGCGTCGAGGGCGAGCCACTCGCCCGCCAGCTCGCGGGCCTCGGGCGCGGGATCGGCGACGTCGGTCAGGCTGCGCAGGAGCGCGCGGGCGTCGGCGCGATCGCCGCGGCCGTGGGCGATGAACGCGTGGGCCGCCAGCTCGGTGCCCGACAGCCGCACCTGCCGCGCGACCAGCCACGCTACCGCCGTCGCCGGCGAGCCGCGCCGCGCGATCGCCCGCGCCGCGCACAGCCACGGCCAGCGCTCGCGATCGCCGCGCGGATCGTAGGTCGCCAGGTGCCACGCCGCGCGGTGCCAGCCGAGCGGGATGAGCACATGCTCGATCACGCGGTGCGGCAGCACCAGCCACACCGCCAGCCCGGCGACCACCAGCCCGACGATCGGCGCGTCGGCGACGATCATCACCGCGACCGCCATCGCGCTCAGGATCAACAGCACCAGATCGAACAGCGCCATCAGCACCGTCATCAGCACGAAGGCGCGGCCGCGATCGAGCCGATGGATCTTCCACAGCTCGCGCCGCGCCGCGAGCACCAGCGGCACCAGGCGCAGGATCACCGCGGCCCCCAGCCGGTCGCGCGCAGCGCCCCGGGCCAGCGCACCGGGTCGGTGGTCGTCGACGGCGCCGCCGCGGCGCGCGGCTCATCGGCCGCGCCGATCCACAGCTCGGCCGCCAGCCGTCGTCGCGGATCGCGCAGCACCGCCGCCGCCGCCCGCACCGCCTCGGCGGTCCGCGGCCGCGGCCCCAGCGGCGTCGGGTAGGTCCCGGCGTCGCCGACGCCGAGCTCGAGCATGCCGAGCAGCTTGGCCGCCTCGCGCTCGATCTCGCGCGTCGTCGCGGTCGGCGCGACCCCGAGCACGCGGAACGGATTGTCGTCGAGGTTGCTCATCGCACCCCCGAGTCGAAGCTCTTGCGACGGGCCTGGGCGTCGACCGGCAGCAGCTCCCACAGCTCCTTCACCACCCGCCGCACCGTCTCGGTGTCGCCGGCCGTGACCGCGGCGCGCCCGGCCTCCACCAGCCGCGTCGCCTTCGGCAGATCGCGGGCCTCGTGCAGCTCCGACGCCGCGTCCTCGAGGTACCAGGTCCACGCCTCGGGGTTGCGGTTCCACGCCGCGTTCGACAGCCGCCGGATCAGGCGCAGCTGCCGCGCCAGCTCGGCGGCGTCGCGGCTGGAGCGCGCCCGGGTCAGCGACGCCATCACCTCGTCGAGCAGCTTGCGCTCGTGATCGGTGCCGTAGCTCGCGACCGCGCTGGTCGCCGCGATCGCTGCGCGCTGGGCCTCGGCGTCGAGATCGGGCCACGATCGCGCGAGGTCCGCGGCGGCGAGGATCGCGTCGACCTCGAGCAGGGTGCGCCGGGCCTTCTGCGCCGCGTCGGCGTCGCCGCCGTGGGCCGCGTCGATGTCGCGCTCGGCGCCCGCGAGCAGGCTCTCGACCGCGCCGAGCTGCTCGATCACCGCGGCGAGGCCGTGGCGGAACGCCTCGATGCGCACGGTCTGCAGGTGGCGGCGCTGATCGGCGAGCGTCGCGTCGAGCGCGGCGGGCGACGCGTCGGGCACCAGCAGGTGGGCGACGTGCTCGAACACCTGATCGATCGCCGCGACGTGGGCCCGGGCCGACAGGCAGCCCGCGCGATCGAGCTCGATCGTCACCTCGACGGTCGCGCCGGTCGGCACCGTCGCGCGCACCTGATCGCCGCGTAGCTCGAGGCTGCCGACCAGGCGGCACAGGTGCGCCGCCTCGAACTCGCCCTGGACGATCGGGATGCGCAGCACGCTGTCGGCCGAGCCGAGGGCGACGGTCTCGACGGTGGTATGGGTGAAGGTGCGGCGGGTCGGCAGCGGCGCGCCGCGCTCGAAGTAGATCTGGACCTGATCGCTCGCGAGCGCGATGCCGATCGTGCGCGACAGCGGCGGATCCGAGATCGTGAGGCCCTGGACGATCGTGATCGTCGCCGGATCGACCGCGATCGTCGCGCCCTTGGCGTCGGTGGCGCGCAGCGCGAAGGTCGACGCCCGCCGCGCCACCACGTCGAGCGTGGCGACGAAGCCGCCGTCGGCGCCGACCGCGACGTCGGTGCTCTGCCACGCGCCGTCGCTGCGCTCGAAGCGGATCCGCGCCGGCGGATCGGCGCCGACGAAGCGCCCGACCACGTGCGGCGTGAGGTCCGACGACACCGGCGGGTACTGCAGCCACACCTTCTTGCCCGTGGTCGGCGCCGCCGACGGCGCGCGGCCGTCGAGCCCCGCGGTCGCCGCGTACAGCGCCGCGCCCTGGGCGACCAGCGTCATCGGATCGTGGCCCTCGGCGATCGCGGTCTCGAGGCGAGCCTGGATCTGGCCGCGCAGGCCCGGCATCAGCGTCGGTCCGCCGACCAGCACCACCCGCGCCAGCCGGCCCGGCCCGAGGCCGTGGGCCGCGAGCAACCGGCCGCACACCGCGAGCGAGCGCTCGACCAGCGGCGCGGTGATCGCCTCGACGGTGGCGCGGGTCAGGGTCAGATCGACCGCGAGCTCGCGGCCGTCGATCACCAGCGGCCGCGCCAGGGTCACCTGCGCCGAGGTCCCGCGCGACAGCTCGATCTTCGCGTCCTCGGCGGCGAGCCGCAGCGACCGCAGCGCGTCGGCGTGCCCCGGGTTGCGCCGCTCCAGCGCGACGCCGCCATCCTCGGCGAGCCGGGCCGCGAGGTGCTCGGTGATCGCCCAGTCGAAGTCGCGGCCGCCGAGGAAGTTGTCGCCGTCGTGGGCGACCACGCGCAGCAGGCCGTCGCGGGTCTCGAGCAAGGACACGTCGAAGGTGCCGCCGCCGAGGTCGTAGACCAGCCAGGTCGCGGCGCCGTCGTCGTCGGCGCGCCAGCCCGCCGCCAGCGCCGATGCGATCGGCTCCTGCAAGAGCTCGACGCGGGTGAAGCCCGCGAGCCGCGCCGCCTCGCTGGTCGCCGCGCTCTGCGGCAGCTCGAACAGCGCCGGCACCGAGATCACCGCGCGCTCGACCGCGACGCCGAGCTGATCGGTGACGTCGGCCCGCAGCGCGCGCAGGATCTCGGCCGACAGCTCCTCGGGCTTGCGGGTCAGCCCCGCGGCCGGGAACGCCACGTCCTTGCCGGTGCCCATGAGCCGCTTCCACTCGGTCGCGGTGTTGGCCGGATCCTCCTCGAGGAACCGCCGCGCCCGCGCGCCCACCGTCACGCGGCCCGCCTTGTCGAGGCGGACCACGCTGGGCGTCACCGCACCGCCCGCGGCGTTGCGGATCACCTGGGTGCGTTCGCCGTCGAAGACCGCGACCGCCGAGTTGGTCGTTCCGAGATCGAAGCCCGCGTAGAGCGGCGTCTGCGCCATCGCCCCGAGCCTACCACCCGATCCCCGGGGCCTTCGGCTCTACGTGAACCCGTCCGAGGACCCTCTCGCCCACGCACCACGCAACGGGTTCAGGGAGACTCAACGCTGTCGATAAACAATGAACCCGCGCGTCGGATCGTAGGGGGACACGGCGACGGTGACACGGTCACCGAGCACGACGCGGATGCGGTGGCGCCGAACCTTGCCCGCCAGCTTGGCGAGCACCTCGTGCCCTCCCGCGTCGAGCTTGACCCGGAAGTTGCCACCCTTGGCGATGAGGACGACTTCGCCCTCGAGATGAACCAGCTCTTCTTTACTCACGCAATGCCTCGGTAGGCCCGGCCTCAGCGCCGAGCGGGGCAGGGGATAGCACCGATCGCGCGCGAAAAACAGCCATGGGATCCACGACCTCCATCGCGAGCGCGGTGATCGGTCGGCGAATACCCGGAATGGGTAGTAAGATGCCCAGAATGGGTAGTGCCCGTACCCCGAAGGCTTCTGCCATCACGCCGACGCGCAAGGCCTCGATGGTAGACGCACTGTTCTCGCGGACCAAGCAACGTGTGCTCGCGCTGCTGTTCGGGCAACCAGACCGCACGTTCGGAACGATGGAGCTGATCGCGCTGGCGCGATCAGGATCGGGCGCGGTGCAACGCGAGCTCGATCGCCTGGTCGCGAGCGGGCTCGTCACCGTCGCGACCGAGGGCCGAGCGAAGCGCTACGCCGCTGACCACCGCGCCCCGATCTTCGCGGAGCTGCGCGGCATCGTCGAGAAGACCAGCGGGGTCGCCGAGGTGCTCATGACGAGCCTCGCGCCGCTCGCATCGTCGATCCGCTTCGCGGTTCTCTACGGCTCGGTGGCGAAAGAGACCGATCGCGCCACCAGCGACATCGATCTCTTGCTCGTCGCCGACGGTGTTACTCTCGAGGCCGTGTTCGGCGCGCTGCAGCCCGCGGAAGATCGGCTCGGCCGACGCATCAGCCCGACGCTGTACACGCCCGACGAGTTCCTGCGCCGCAGGAAGGCGCACCACGCCTTCCTGACGAAGGTGCTGGCCGGCAAGCACACGGTCCTCCTGGGAGACGAGGATGCCGTCGCCGCTCGATAACCTGGTCGCGATCGGCCAGCTCAAGGTCGAGCCGCCCGCAGCCGCCGAGCTCGCCGGGCTGCTGCGCTCGGGCGCGGTCCGGATCAAGGACGCCGAGAACGCTACGCTCGATCTCGAGAGCCGCTTCGATCTCGCCTACAACGCGGCGCATGCGTTCTCGCTCGCGGCGCTGCGTCACCACGGCTACCGCTCCGAGAATCGCTACACCGTCTTCCAGACCCTGACGCACACCGTCAGCATGCCCGCGGCGCAATGGCGGGTGCTCGACGATGCGCACCGCAAGCGCAACCGCGCCGAGTACGAGGGCGCAAGCGACATGGACCTGGCGCTGGTCGAGGCCGTGATCCGCGTCGCGCGCGAGGTCGAGCGCCGCGTCCGCACCCTCGCGTCGGGCGGCTGATCTCACCACATCCATCCACGACGCGTTATATCTGCGCCGTGGATCGCCAGCCGCCGCGGACGACCTCGAACGAGATCGACCTCTATATCCGGACCTACTACAGCCTCTTGCGCTCGAGCGGCGACGTCCGGGTCCGCTCGTTCGAGGAGGCGCACCTGTTCTCGAACTCGAGCCTGCATGCGGGGGCGCTGGCGCCCGAGCCGGATGCGGCGGCGTTCGCGTACAGCGCGGCGCGGCTGCCGAGCTGCATGCCGCTGGTCGAGCGGCTGGTGCTGGGGCAGAGCCTCGAGCAGTTCTCGCGGGCCGGGCTCGAGGTCGCGACCTGGCGCGAGGTCCGGACCCGCGGCCGGCGGCGACCGCTGCGCTACGACGACAACGGCACGCTCGCGGTGTTCGTCGCGTCGGCGTCGGACATCGACGATCTGGTCCCGATCGTCACCGCGTACCAGGTCGAGTGGAACAAGCTGCACGGCCGCCTCGCCAACGGCGGTTCGGACGTCGCCGGGCTCGACGACGCGGCGCTGGCCCAGGCCCTCGACCTCACCGTCGATGGCGTCCGCACCGTGCGAGCCGGCCTCGGCGACGCGCCCGACGGCATCGCGTCGATCGCGGCGCGCCCCCTCGACCTGACGATGCGGCTGCTCGACGGCTCGTTCCGCGAGTACCAGCGCTCGGCGGCCAACTGGTGGCGCGCGATCGAGTCGGCGCGGCCGCAGCTGGTGCGCCGCCCGATCTACTTCGTGTCGTCGAACAGTCACTCGCTGGCGAACCTGCTCGGCGGCTACGCCTTCGCCCACGTCGACAAGCTCGCCGCGTTCACCCGCACCGAGAACCCCGAGGGCCTGGCCGACACGCTCGACGCCACCCTCGACAGCGGCGATCAGGGCGCGCGCTCGAACCTGCTCTACTACCTCCTGCGCG
>JAYTAJ010000606.1:0-1590 GCA_043737575.1 Myxococcales bacterium
GCGTTCACCTACGAGGGCAGCAACTGCTGGCTGAAGAGCAGCGTCCCCGCGACCAGCTTCTGCACGACCTGCACGTCGGGCGTGGTGCGCCGCGGCCTCGAGGTCGGCGTCAACCGGCCCGGCTACGACTTCGCGGTCCACACCGCCTCGACCGCGCGGCAGTGCGAGGCGCTGTGCGCGAAGAGCGATCGCTGCGAGGCCTATACCCACACGACCGCGGCGACCAGCAACTGCTGGCTCAAGGACGCGGTGCCGAATGCGGGCGCGGGCACGGGCATGACCTCGGGCGTGCGCCGCGGCCTCGAGACCAACACCGATCGCGCGGGCAGCGACTACCGGTCGTTTGGCACGTCGCCGTCGCCGCGGATCTGCCAGGCGATCTGCGCCCAGGAGGCGCAGTGCCAGGCCTGGAGCTACTCGCCCAACAGCGGCAGCCCGACCTGCTTCCTGAAGAACGCGGTGCCCGCGCGATCGACGCGGACCGGCTTCGTGTCGGGCGTGAAGGGCCTCGAGATGATGCCGTGACGGCCGCGCGAGGTCGCTAGCGCTGCGACTTCACCTTCTTGATCTCCTCGATCAGCTCGGGGATCGCCTTCTCCCAGGTCGTCACGACGCCGTAGTCGGCGACCTGGAAGATCGGCGCGTCGGGATCCTTGTTGATCGCGACGATCGTCTTCGAGCCCTTCATGCCCGCGAGGTGCTGGATCGCGCCCGAGATCGCGACCGCGAAGTACAGGTTCGGCGCGACGATCTTGCCGGTCTGACCGACCTGCCAGTCGGCCGGGACCATGCCCGCGTCGGTCGCGGCGCACGACGCGCCCATCGCGGCGCCGAGCAGGTCGGCGAGGTTCTCGAGGACCTTGAAGTTCTCGCCGTTCTGCATGCCGCGGCCGCCCGAGACCACGACCTTCGCCGAGGTCAGCTCGGGGCGATCGCTCTTCTGGCTCTCGACGCGATCGATGCGCGCGCCGCGGGCGTCGATCGGTCCGGCGTCGGCCGACGTCACGGTGCCGGCCGCGCCGAGCGGCTCGGCCGGGGCGAACTCCGACTGGCGCACGGTGACCGCGACGATCGGCGTCGTCACCTCGACGGTCGCCGACGCGTTGCCCGCGAGGATCGGCCGGGTGAACTGCTTGGCCGCGACCAGCTTGGAGATGTCCGACGCCATGCCCGCGTCGAGCAGCGCCGCGACCCGCGGCAGCAGATCCTTGCCGACCGAGGTCGCGGTCGCCGACACCACGGTCGCGCCGTGCTCGGCCGCGAGGCGCGCGACGATCGGCGCGTAGGTCTCGGCCAGGTAGCTGGCGAGGTCGTCGTGCTCGACGGTGACGACCTTGCCCGCGTAGGTCGCGGCGGCGGCGCCCGCGGCGGCGGCGCCCTGGCCGATCAGCAGCACGATGACGTCGCCGCCGTGCGCGGCCGCGGCGGCGCGGGCGAAGGCGAGGTTGGACAGAGCGGAGGCGCGCAGCGCGCCGTCGCCGAACTCACAGAACGCGAGGATGTTACCCATGGTGCATCAGGCCTTTCACAACGCCTTGGCTTCTTCGACGAGCTTCTTCACGAGCGTCGGGATGTCGGCGACCTTCTGGC
>JAYTAJ010000607.1:0-1589 GCA_043737575.1 Myxococcales bacterium
GGCGGAACCGGACCGCGCCGCGGATCTGCCGATCGACGCCGCCGGCCGCGAACCCCGCGCTGCCGCCGACGCCACCGCGGCTGTCGGTGACGAGCTGGCCGCGCGCGGGCGCGGCCACGTCGGCGGCGTGGGTGACGATGTTGATGATGCCGAGGAACGCGTTGGTGCCGTAGATCGACGACACCGGTCCGCGGATGACCTCGATGCGCGCGACGTCGGCGAGATCGACCGGCACGCCATCGGCGGCGTCGACGTACTGGCTACACGGCTCGTTGAGCGGCGTGCCGTCGATCAGGATCAAGATGCGCGTGTTGGCGTCGCCGAGCAGCTGGACCCCGCGGATGCCGACGCGCTCGATGGCGCGGTCGTCGGTGAGCCAGACCCCGGCGACGCCGGCCAGGGCCTCGGCGACGGTGCGGTAGCCGAACCGCCGGAGCTGATCGGGGCCGATCACGGTGACCGCCGACGCGACGCTGCCGAGCGACTGCTCGCGCTTGGCCGCGCCGCTGACCCGATCGTCCTCGGCCGCGACCGCGCTGGTGAGCGTCACCTCGGCGGCGAGGTCGGCCTCGACGTCGACGGCGGGGATCGGCGGCAGCTCGTGGACCGCGATCGCGGGCGCCGCGGCCGCGGCCCCGGGTAGGCCGCAGACCAGCGCGGCGTACAGCGGCAGGGACAGGCGACGCACCGCGAGCATGGTGGTCATGCTCGTGTGACGCCCGCGCCGCGAACGCGTAGCGGCACTTCGACATGCGCGTGCGGTGGCCGAGCCGGCGTCGCCGCAATCCCGTGGGCGAGCCGTCACGCTGCGGTGGACGCGGTCGTTCATCATCCGCGGATGCGTCGAGGTGTTTCGCTCGTCACGAAGATGATCACGGCGATGATCGTGCTGCTGGTCGCGGCGGTCGGCGCCGGCACCTGGTTCTCGCAGTCGGCGCTCGAGGCGCAGGCGCGGGACGCGGTCGGCCAGCGCCGCGCCGAGGGCCGCGCCGCGATGCACCGCCAGGCCACGCTGACGGTGCGCAACCTGTCGACCGGCGCCGCGCTGCCGCTCGCCGAGAACAACTTCACGTACCTCACCGCGCTGGCGACGACCGCCCAGCGCGAGGACGGCAACCTCCAGTGGCTGGCGCTGCGCGACGCCCAGTCGGGTGAGGACGTGGTCGTGATCGGTGCGGCGCCACCGCCGAGCCCGACCCTGATGGCGGCGCTGGCCGCGGGCCGCGACGTCGTCCGCGAGCGCGCGGGATCGGCGTCGATCTACGGCGCCAACGTCGTCGTCGGCGATCGGGTGATCGGCAGCCTGCGGCTCGGCTACAGCAGCGTCGACTTCGAGCGCGCGCTCGACGCATCGCTGCGGGCGGCGCGCGATCGCGCCAACCAGTCGGCGCGCGAGCAGCTCCTGGTCGCCGGCCTGATCTTGCTGATCGGGATCCTGGCCGGCGCGATCCAGTCGATGCGCATGACCGGGCACCTCCAGGTGCTCAACCACCAGGCCGCGATGATCGCCGCCGGGCACCTCGAGCAGCGCGTGGTGGTGAAGAGCAACGACGAGATCGGCCAGCTCGCCGAGAGCTTCAACGTGATGG
>JAYTAJ010000608.1:0-8711 GCA_043737575.1 Myxococcales bacterium
GCCTGCAGCGTCACGCCCGCGGTCTGGGTGTGGAAGCGGAGCTGCCAGCTCTTCGGGTTCTTGGCGCCGAAGCGGTCGCGCATGAGGTGCGCCCACATCCGCCGCGCCGCCCGGAACTTGGCGATCTCCTCGAGGAAGTTGTTGTGGCCGTTGAAGAAGAACGACAGCCGCGGCGCGAAGTCGTCGACCGCGAGCCCGGCCGCGATCGCCGCCTCGACGTAGGCGATGCCGTCGGCCAGCGTGAACGCGACCTCCTGCACCGCGTCGGCGCCGGCCTCGCGGATGTGATAGCCGCTGATCGACACCGTGTTCCACTGCGGCACCTCGGCGGCGCAGAACGTGAACGTGTCGGTGATGAGCCGCATCGACGCGCGCGGCGGATAGATGTACGTGCCGCGCGCGATGTACTCCTTCAGCACGTCGTTCTGGATCGTGCCGCGCAGGTCGCCGCGGCCGACGCCCTGATCGTCGCCGACCGCGATGTACAGCGCGAGCAACGTCGCCGCGGTCGCGTTGATCGTCATCGAGGTCGAGACCTCGCCGAGCGGGATGCCGTCGAACAGCACCCGCATGTCGTCGAGCGAGTCGATCGCGACGCCGACCCGGCCGACCTCGCCCGCCGCGGTCGGATGGTCGCTGTCCTTGCCCATCTGGGTCGGCAGATCGAACGCGACCGACAGGCCCTTGCCGCCCTGGGCGAGGAGGTACTTGTAGCGCCGGTTCGACTCGGCGGCGGTGCCGAAGCCGGCGTACTGGCGCATCGTCCAGAACTGGCCGCGGTACATCGTGTCCTGCACGCCGCGCGTGTACGGGAACTGGCCCGGCGCGCCGAGCTCGCGATCCGGCACGTCGGCGGGGGTGTACGCGCCCTTGATCTCGAGGTCGGCGTCGGTGGCGAACCGCGCCTTGCGCAGCCGCGGTGGCTTCTTCTCGGACTTCCCCGACGTCGGTTCGGACACGGCCGCGGCAGGCTACCGCGCCGCCGCGCCGTCGGGGAGCCCCGACGGCAGGTTAGCGACGGGACCGGGCGCCATGGATGACGCTGGAGGAACGCATGTCCTCAAGCTGCCACAAGGAACGCCGATCGTACATCGTGAACTTCGCCCGCGCGGGGGGGATACCTGACAGAAGGCTGACGCGCGGTCGGGGCACGGTGGATCGATGCCCCAGTCGATCGCCGTCCGCGCCCCGTTCGTCCTCGATCAGACCCTGGCGTTCCTGCGCCGCTTCACGCCGTGCCAGGCCGACTACGTGATCGACGACGACGGCTTCACCGCCGCGCTGGCGATCGACGGCCGCGCGGTGGCGTTCCGCGTGACCCGCGGCGACGCGACGACCTTGCGGGTCGAGCACCCCGACGACGTCGGCGCCGACGGCGCGGCGGTGATCGCGCGCCGCGCCGCGCAGCTGGTCAGCGCCGACGACGATCTGACCGGCTTCTACGACGCCGCGGCCACCGATGCGCCGCGGTTCCGCGCCATCGTCGACGCGCTCCACGGCCTCCACCACGTCCGGTTCCTGACCCTCGAGGACATCGCCGTCTACGCCGTGGTCATGCAGCGCACGCCGATCGCCCAGGCCGGCCGCGCCCGCCGCCGCTTCCTCGATCGCTTCGGCCTCGCCGTCCAGGTCGGCGATCACACGCTGCGCGCGATGCCCGCCTTCGCGACGCTGGTCGGCCTCGACGTCGCCGACTGGACCGCCGGGATCAACCATCCGCGCAAGGCCGCGGTGCTGCCGGGCGTGGTCCGCGGCGTCGCCGCGCTCGGCGAGACCTTCCTGCGCACCGCGCCGTACCCCGACGCCCGCGCCGCGCTCACCTCGATCCCCGGCCTCGGCCCGTTCTCCGCCGCCGCGATCCTGCTGCGCGGCCTCGGCCGCATGGACGATCTGCCGATCGCCCACCGCGGCTTCGCGGCGCCGGCGCGCGCGGTCTACGGCGCCACCTGGGATCCCCGCGCGACCGTGCGTCGCTACGGCCCGACGCTCGGCTACTGGTCGTACTACCTGAAGACCGGCGAGGCCCGCGGCCTCCACCAGCGCATCTTCGCGTGACGCGGGCGCGCGTTCGCGGCTATAACCGCGGCGTGGCGACGTCTGGCGGGTCTGCATTCGGGCTCGTGGGTGGGAGGCTCCTCCTCGCGCTCGTCTTCACGGGCGTGATGCTCGAGCCGTCGAACCTCGAAGAGGGCGGCTGGACCGTCGCCGCGGCGCTGGTCTTCGCGGCGGCGACCGTGGTCGGGTACGTCGTGCGCGAGGTCGGCCACGCCGTCGCCGCGGCGGTGGTCGGCCTCGAGGTGATCGAGATCCGGATCGGCGTCGGCCGCAACCTGATGCGCTCGCGGATCGGTGGCCTCGAGGTGTGGTGGAACGCGATCCCGATCGGCGCGTGCACGATCGTCGGCGGACGCGTCACGCGCTACGCGCGCCTGCGTTACTGGCTCGTCGTCGCGGCAGGGCCATGCGCCAGCGTCGCGCTGGGCGTCGCGGCGCTGATCGCGGGGTTCGCGATCGACGATCGCCCGCGCCCCGACGGGCTCCAGCCGCTCCTGCTGTTCGGCTTCGCGAACCTGCTCATCGCGCTCGCCGCGCTGCTTCCGCTGGGCAACCGCGCGGGCGCCCTGCTGCTGCGGCTCCCGTTCCAGCGGGACCTCGGCCCGGAGCTCGCGGCGAGCATGTACTTGATCCGCGCCGAGCGTGCGCGCCGCGATCGCGATCTCGATCGCGCGCTGGCGGTGCTCGACGAAGGTGTCGCCGCGGTCCCTGGTCGCTGGGAGCTGCTCAACGCGGTGGCGCTGGTGCATCTCGATCGCGGCGAGCTCGACGAGGCCGAGCGGCGCTTCCGCGCGCTGCTCGATCGTGACGACCTCCAGCCAATCGACCGCGCCGCCGCCGAGAACAACCTGGCCTGGATCGATCTGGTGAACGGCGGCGCCGAGGCGATCGCCGAGGCCGACACGCTGTCGGCGTCGGCCCTGCGGGCGTTCCCGCAGTCGCCCGCGATCTGCAGCACCCGCGGCGCGGTGCTGGTCGAGCTCGGCCACGTCGACGACGGCGCCCGGCTCCTGCGCCAGGCCCTCGCCGTCAACCACGAGCCGCGCGCCCGCAGCTACAACGCGGCGTCGCTGGCGATCGCCGAGGCCAGGCGCGGCGACGCGGCCGCCGCGCGCGAGTACCTGGCGCTGGCCTGCGCCCTCGACGCCACTCACGAACTGATGCCGCGCGCCGAGGCCGCGGTCGCCGCCCTCGGTCGCCGCTAGACCGCGACCTCGGGGACGTCGCCGACGGTGCGCAGCGGAGCGCCGGTCGCGGCCTGGATCTGCTCGACGGTGACGCCGGGCGCGCGCTCGCGCAGGGTCAGGCCGTCGGGCGAGATGTCGATCACGCCGAGCTCGGTGACGATGGTGTGGACGCAGGCGACGCCGGTCAGCGGCAGCGTGCAGGTGGCGAGGATCTTCGGCGAGCCGTCCTTGGTCGTGTGCTCCATCATCACGATCACGCGCTTGGAGCCGGCGACCAGATCCATCGCGCCGCCCATGCCCTTCACCATCTTGCCGGGGATCATCCAGTTCGCGAGGTCGCCGGTCGCCGACACCTCCATCGCGCCGAGGATCGACACGTCGACGTGGCCGCCGCGGATCATCGCGAAGCTCTCGGCCGAATCGAAGAACGCCGAGCCGTCGATCGCGGTGATGGTCTGCTTGCCGGCGTTGATGAGGTCGGGATCCTCGTCGCCGTCGTAGGGGAACGGCCCGATGCCGAGCATGCCGTTCTCCGACTGCAGGATGACGTCGATGCCGGGCGGGATGAAGTTGGCGACCAGGGTCGGCATGCCGATGCCGAGGTTGACGTAGTAGCCATCCTGGAGCTCGGCGGCGACGCGGCGGGCGATCTGATCTCGGTCGAGGGCCATGGCGATCTCCTTCAGCCGTGCTGCGATGACGTGAGCGACCGCGGACGCACCGTGCGCTGCTCGATCGGCTTCTCGTAGTTGGTGCCGACGAAGATCCGCTGGACGTAGATCGACGGCGTGTGGATCGCCATCGGATCGAGGGCGCCGACCGGCACCAGCTCCTCGACCTCGGCGATCGTGATCTTGCCGGCGGTCGCCATCAGCGGGTTGAAGTTGCGCGAGGTCTTGCGGAACACCAGGTTGCCCCAGGCGTCCCCCTTCCACGCCTTCACGATCGCGAAGTCGCCGCGCAGCGCCTGCTCGAGCACGCACGCCTTGCCGTTGATCGTGCGGGTCTCCTTGCCCTCGGCGATCTTGGTGCCGTAGCCGGTCGGCGTGAAGAACGCCTCGATGCCGGCGCCGCCGGCGCGGATGCGCTCGGCCAGCGTGCCCTGGGGACACAGCTCGACCTCGAGCTGCCCCGACAGGAACAGCTTCTCGAAGATCTTGTTCTCGCCGACGTACGACGAGATCATCTTCTTCACCTGGCCCTGGGCCAGGAGCACTCCGAGGCCGCGGTCGGTGGTGCCGCAGTTGTTGGAGATGATCGTGAGCCCGCTGGTCTGCTTGCGCGCCAGCTCGCGGATGCAGTTCTCGGGGTTGCCGGACAGCCCGAAGCCGCCCGACAGGATGACCGCGCCGTCGGGGACGTCGTGCAGCGCCGCGGTGGCGTCGGCGTAGACCTTGTTCATCGCGGCGGATCGTCAGGCCTCTCCCACGTGGGTGTCAACCGACTGGCGTCCGCGTGTTAGAACCGGGGGGTGAGTCCTCTCGAAGTCGGACTCGTGAGGCGAGCCCGGATGAAGAAGTGGATCGAAGCCGGCGGCGCCCACCAGTTCCCGTTCATGGGCGCGGCGAGCCGCATGCTCAAGGGCGAGCGCGCGATCGCGTGTCCGAAGTGCGGCGCCGCCGCGCTGCGCGGCTACCTGCATCTGTTCAAGCCGGCGACGCGGACCGGGACGATCTGGGTGTGGTGCTCGACCTGCCGCACCACGATCCACCTGCCGCGGGTGACGCCCCAGGCCGACCTCGGTCCGGATCCGTTCGCGGCGCTCACGCAGGACGAGTTCGACGCCCTCGAGCGCGCCGAGCCGCTGCTCGATCGGCTCGATCGGCTGTGGGACCAGGGCGCGCTCGGATGAGCGCCACCACCGACGGCGACGCGCTGATCGCGATCGACGTGCATGGCCTCGCGGCGGGCGGCGACGGCGTCGGCAAGGACGCGGCGGGACGCACCACGTTCGTCGCGATGACCGCGCCCGGCGATCGCGCGCGGGTGCGGCTGGTCGAGACCCATCCGCGGTGGGCCCGCGGCGAGCTGATCGAGCTGGCGACCGTGTCGGCGGTGCGGGTCGACCCGCCGTGTCCGCTGTTCACGTCGCGGCGGTGTGGCGGCTGCGACTGGCAGCACGTCGGCGCCGCGGCCCAGCGCGACGCCAAGCAGGCGATCGTCGCGGCGGCGCTGCGGCCGCTGATCGCGGGCGGGCTGGTGCTGGAGCCGCTGATCGCGCCCGAGCCCGACTACGGCTGGCGGCGACGGGCGCGGTGGACGATCGCCAACGGCGCGATCGGCTATCACGGGCCGCGCACGAAGACGGTGTGCGACGTCGACGCGTGTCCGCAGCTCGCGCCGGCGCTCGAGGCGGTGCTGCGGGCGCTGCGGGCGCACCCGCGGCTGCTCGCCAGCGACGGTGAGCTGCACGCGGTGATCGGCGCGGGCGGCGACGCCCACGTCGTGATCGACGCCCGCTGCCGGGTCGATCTCGCGGCCGGGCTGGTCGGGCAGGCCGGGATCGCGGGTGTCGCGTGGCGCGATGGCGCGGCGGGCGCGGCGACGATCGAGCTCGAGCCCGGCGTCCACGTCCGCGCCGACGAGTTCGCCCAGGCCGGCGCGCTCGGCAACGCCGCGCTGCGGGCCGAGGTCGCCGCCGCGATCGCGGTGACCGCGGGCGAGCGCGTGCTCGAGCTGTACGCGGGCGGCGGCAACTTCACGCGCGATCTGATCGCCGCGGGCGCGACGGTGACGGCGACCGATCAGCACGCGCCGCGGGTCTCGGCGGCGCCGACCGCGCGGTTCGTGCCCGGCCAGGTCGCCGAGGTGGTCGCCCGCCTCGCCACCGTCGGCCAGCGCTTCGACGCGGTGCTGCTCGATCCGCCGCGCACCGGCGCTCGCGACGTCGCCGCGCTGCTGGCCGCGACCGGGGCCGCGCGCATCGTCTACGTGTCGTGCGATCCGGCGACCTTCGCGCGCGACGCTGCGCTGATCGTCGGGTCGGGCTACGCCGCGGTGCGGGCCCGCGGCCTCGACCTCATGCCGCAGACCGCCCACGTCGAGCTGGTCGCGCGCTTCGAGCGCCGCGCCCTCACTCCGGCGTGAGCCCGGCGACCGCGCGCTCGATCGCGGCGCGATCGGCGGGCGCCGCGGCGATCGCGGCGATCGTCGTGGTGCGGAACAACAGCACGCGGACCGCGACCAGCTCGTCGTCACCCGCGGGCCCGCGGCGGCGGAAGCTGAGATCGAGGGTCGGCACCGCGGCGGCGCCGAGGCGGCGGATCCGCGGCGTGCCGAGCGGCGCGTAGCCCGGCGCGGTGGCGAAGCCGGCGACGATCGCGTCGACGTGGGCTGCCCGCGTGCGGTTGCGCCACGCCTCGAGGTTTGGCACGTCGTAGCGCACCGCGACGAGCTGCGCCGCGCCCGCGGTGCGCGCGACCGACGTGACTGGCTCGGCGCCGACCGCGGCGCCGGTCCAGCGCTCGTCGAGCACGAGGCGCGCGGGCCCGAGATCGATCGGCTCGGCAGCAGCGACGGATGCGGAGCAGACGATCACGATCGCCACGAACCGGAGACCGAGCCGACGCGTCTCGGGGCTCCGCCGACGCGACCCCGCGCGATCGTGCGTCGGATCGTTCGCGCGACGCACCGGGCTCAAGAGCTCAGCGTGTCGAGAACGCGGCGCTGGTCGGCTTCGCTGACGAACCAGTCGCGCGGGTAGAGGAAGGCGCGGCCGCCGGCCTCGACCACCAGCACCGGTGCGGCCTGGGTCCACGGCACCGCGCGGCGCAGGAAGTACGCCGACGTCACCTGGCTGCGCGCGACCGTCGACGGCGTGCCGCGGCAGACGCCGCGCGGCAGCTCGACGGTCTCGGCGTCGATCACCAGCGCCCCGGGCGGATGGAGCAGCGTGCGGATGAACTGGAACAGGCTCCACGCACCGAGCGCGATCAGCACCAAGCCGACGCCCTTGCCGAGCGTGCCGAGGCTGTTGACGAACAGCGCGCCGACGATGCCGCCGATCAAGATCCAGCGCAGATGCCGCCCGCGCGCATGCTGTAGCTCGACCCTGACCCGCCCCTCATCCCCCTTCGCCGACAGCGCGGCAGGTCGTGAGTCACTTCCAGTCGGCGGTGAGTTCGTGGACACGGGCGCGGATGTCGGCGAGAGGAACCTGAGTGAGCCGTCGATCGTCGACGACCAAGCGACCATCTACCACGACCTGCGTGATGGCGCGAGACGACAGCGCGTAGACCACGTTCTTGGCGAGCGGCCGCTCCGGCCACAGCGACGGGTCGTCGAGATCGACCGCGACCAGATCGCAGCGCAGCCCGGGCGCGAGGTCGCCGACCGGCAGATCGAGGAGCCGCGCGCCGCCGACCGTGCCCATCGCGAACACGTCCTCGGCGGCGATCGCCTGGCCGTCGGTGCGCGCGACCTTCTGCAACAGCGCGCACGCCCGCATCTCGTCGAGGACGCTGACCCGGTTGTTCGAGCAGCCGCCGTCGGTGCCGAGGCCGATCGCGACGCCGCGCGCGTGCAGATCGACCACGTCGGTGATGCCGTCGCCGAGGAACATGTTGGAGCCCGGGCAGTAGGCGAGGCGGCCACCGCGCTCGGCGAGCAGCGCCCGCTCGCCGGCGTCGAACCAGCACGCGTGCACGACGTTCATCGTCGCGAGGTCGACGTCGAGGCCGGCCACCGCGTGGAGCGGCCGCGCGCCGAACCGCGCCAGCGACTGCTCGACCTGGTAGGCCTCCTCGGCGAGGTGGATGTGCCACGGCACGCCGGCGTCGCGGGCGCAGCCGGCCCCGGCCTCGATCATCGCGGGGGTCGCGCCGTGCTGGCTGTGCGGCGCGGGCTGCACGCTGACCAGGCGGCGATCGCGATCGTGGTAGCGGCGGTGCAGCGCCTCGAAGTTGGCGACCGCTTGCGGGATGGTCTCGCGGTAGCTCGCGGGCGCGCCGTCCCAGTCGTAGAAGCACCGCGCCAGCACCACCCGCATGCCGAGGGCGCGCGCCGCCTCGATCGTCGCGCTCGCATGGTCGTTGCCGCCCGCGTTCAAGTAGTAGAAGTCGCAGACGGTGGTGACGCCGTGGAGCAGCATCTCGCCGAACGCGAACAAGGCCGCGGTCGCCATGCCGTCGGCGTCGAGGCGCGGCGAGAACTTGTAGAGCGCGCGCTCGCGCCACTGCAGGAACGGCAGATCGTCGCCGATGCCGCGCAGGAGCGACTGGAAGCTGGGGTTGTGGGCGTTGACGGTGCCGGGCAGGATCGCGCGGCGCGGCCAGTGGACGCGGGTCGCGGCCGCGGCCCGGGGATCGGCGGCGACGTCGTCGGGATCGCCGACCGCGAGGATCGCGCCGCCGTCCTCGAGGATCGCGGTGGGACCGCGGGCCACGCCGCCGACGACCGCGCGATCGGCACTGAAGATCGTCGCCATGGTGTTAGCTTACCGCGGTGAGCGATCTGTTCGCCGCCGCCGCT
>JAYTAJ010000609.1:0-8702 GCA_043737575.1 Myxococcales bacterium
GGTAGGTCAGCTTGGCCTGGTAGTCGTAGTAGCGAGGGTAGGCGGTGAACGCGAGCCCGCTGTCGCTGGGCAGCACCGCGGGCAAGATGGCGTCGATCAGCGACCGGCGCGCCGCGATCGCGTAGCTGGCCTTGGCGCCGAGCGGGCCCTGGACCAGGCCGGCGACGTTGACGAACGACACCTCGGCGAACCCGCTGGTCGTGCGCGCCCCATCACGGGAGGTGGCCGCGACGATGCCGCCCGACGCGCGCCCGTAGCCGACGCCGAACCCGCCCGGCAGGTACTCGAGATCGGCCAGCATCTCCGACGGCAGCACCGACTGCACGCCGAGGAAGTGATAGAGCACCGGGATCTCGAAGCCGTCGACCAGGATCCGCGACGACTCGGGCGAGGCGCCGCGGATGATGAGGCCCGACGACAGCGGCGTGAGCGAGCCGTTGTTGGCGATGCCCGGGAGGTTCTTCACGCCCGACAGCACGTCGCCGCGCGCGCCCGGGATCACATCGAGCTGCGCACGATCGAGGGTGATGGCGCCCGGGCTGCGCGCCTCGCGCTCGCCGGTCAGCTCGATGACCTCGCCGGCGCGCGGCAGCAGCTCGATCACCAGCTCGGCGCCGTCGGCGACCTCGATCACCGCCAGCTCGTGATCGCCGTCGATCGCGGTCACCGCGGTCGGGCGTCCCGGCAGCACGAAGGTCCCGTCGGCGGCGGTGACCACGGGCGTGTCGTCGGCGCCGTAGACGGTCACCCCGGACAGCGGCTCCCGGGTCACCGCGTCGATCACGCGTCCACGCAGCGACGGTGGATCGGCGGCGGCGACTCCGACCAGGACAGATAACGCGAGGATTGTGCGTAACATTGTTACGTACAGTAACGACGATAGATTGCGTAACGTCAATCCAAATTCGCGCGGATCCAGTAACCTCCGGGAAGCCCATGGGAACTGCCGACCGCATCGAGCGCGAGCGCGCCGAGAAGCGCAGCCGCATCCTCGATGCCGCCCGCGATCTGTTCGTCGAGCGCGGCGTCGAGGCGGTCACGCTGCGCGAGATCGCCGAGCGCATCGAGTACTCGACGACCGCGATCTACGTCCAGTTCAAGGACAAGGCCGCGCTGGTCGAGGAGATGGTCCGCGCGGACTTCGCGGCGTTCGCGGGCTCGCTCGAGGCCAACGCCAAGATCGTCGATCCGGTCGAGCGGATCGGCGCGCTCCACGACGCCTACGTCGCCTTCGCGTTGACGATGCCGCGGCACTACCAGCTCCTGTTCCTCACGCCACCGGTGCCACACGCGGCCAAGCAGGGCGACTCGCCGGCCGGCATCGAGGGCTATCGCGTGCTGCTCGCGACCGTCGACGAGTGCATCCGCACCGGGCGGTTTCGCGCCGCGCTCACCGACGCCGACGCGGTGGCGCAGGCGGTGTGGGCCAACGTCCATGGGCTGGTCGCGCTGCAGATCGTGATGGGCGTGCATCCGCAGTTCCACTGGCGGCCGCGCGAGGTCCTGTCCCGCACGTCGTTCGACCTGGTGATGCACGGGCTGCTCCGCGATCCCGACGAGCTGCCCGCGCTCGGCAGCGCGACCACCAGCCGGCGTCGGCGCGCGAAGCCTCGGCGCAGGTCATGACCCGCGGCGCGACGACGATCGGGCTGATCGCGATCGCGGCGTGTCAGCCGCGTCCGGTGGCGATCGATCCGGCGCTGGGGCAGCACCACGTCCGCGCCGAGCGCGACGCGGCGATCGCTCCGGAGACGCTGGCGCGCGACGGCGGCCCCGACGGCGACGCGGCGGTGGCAGAGCACGCCGCGGTGATCGCGGCGGCGCGGCCCGAGGTGATCGCGGTGCTGCTGCCGCTCACCGGGAAGTTCGGCGCGGTCGGCCGCGAGCTGCAGATCGCGATCGAGCTGGCGCCCGCCGACGGCGCGCGCCGCGTCGTGATCGACACCGCGGGTGATCCGGCCCGCGCCGCGATCGCGGTCGACGAGGCGGCGGCGGCGGGCGCGGTCGCGATCCTCGGCCCGGTCGGCGTCCGCGAGGCCGACGCGGCGGCGCGACGCGCGGCGGAGCTCGGGCTGCCGATCGCGCTGCTCGCCCCGGCCGACGGCGCCGATCCGCGCGCCGGGGTGTTTCGCCTGGTCGACTCGCCCGAGTCCGAGGCCCGCGCCGCGGCGCAGTTCGCGGCCGACCTCGGCGTGCCGACGGTCGGCGTGCTGGCACCGCGCGACGACGTCGGCATCGCGGCGAGCGACGCGTTCGCGGCGGCAGCGACCGCGGCGGGGCTGGTCGTCACCGGGCGCGGCCTCTACGATCCGACCGCGGCCGATCTCGAGCCCGCCGTGAAGAACTTCCTCGGCCTCGATCCGGCGATCAACCCGCGGCTGGCGCAGCACCTGCGCAAGCGCGGCAAGCGCGGCTGGCAGAGCTTCTCGCCCGACGTGCCGTTCGCGCTGCTCTACCTGCCCGATCGCTACGATCGCGCCGCGCTGGTCGCGAGCTACCTGCCGTACCTCGGCGTCGAGGTCCACAGCGAGGACTACGCCGATCTCGACATGCTGCAGCGCAAGCACGGCGGCCGCATGCCGCAGGTGGTGCAGCTGCTCGGCTCGTCGGGCTGGCACCATCCCAGCCTGCCGATCCGCGGCGGCCCCGCGGTCGAGGGCGCGTTCTTCATCCAGCCGTGCCTGGGCCTTTTCGGCGACGGCGCCGGCCCCGAGGTCGCGATCGGGTTCCGCGCCCGCACCGGTCGCGATCCGTCGCCCGCCGCGGCCCAGGCCCACGACGCCTGGACGCTGGTCGCGCGCGCGCGCCGGACCGCCGCGGCTGCGCGCGATCCGCGCCGCGCGTTCGTGCAGGCGCTCCACGGCGCCGCCCTCGACGACGGCGCCTGCGCGCCCGGCGTCATCGGCCGCGACGGCCAGCTGGTGCGCCAGCCCGCGGTGCTCGGGGTCGAGGGCGGCGAGATCACGGTCGTCCCTTACTGAGCAATCCGAGCGCAGCGAGGTTGCGAATCTCGTCTGCGAGTCGAGTCGGAATCGCAGTGCTGACCGATGCTCTGCGCTACCATCTCCCCCTTGCCCGACGCTGATCCCGACGACGAGCCCGACGGTCCGCCCGCGCCGCTGACGGTGCGCCAGCTCGCGCTGCACGTCGGGCTGTTCGTCGCCGCGTGCGCCACGACCTGGTGGGCCGGCGGCACCGCGTTCGCCGCGACGCTGATGGGCATCCTCCTGTGCCACGAGATGGGCCACTACATCGCGGCTCGCCGCTTCGGCCTCGACGTGTCGCCGCCGTACTTCATCCCGCTGCCGCCGCACTTCTCGCTCGGCACCCTCGGCGCGATCATCCGCATGCGGCGGCCGATCCGCGATCGCGATCAGCTGTTGATCGTCGGCGCCGCGGGGCCGATCGCCGGCCTGGTGGTCGCGATCCCGGCGCTGATCGTCGGGCTGTCGTTGTCGGAGGTCGGTCCGATCGACGAGGGCACGACGCTCGAGGGCACGTCGGTGCTGTACAGCGCGCTGAAGTTCACGATCTTCGGTCGCTGGCTGCCGCACGGCACCGAGGACGTCCAGCTCCACCCGATCGCCTTCGCCGCCTGGTACGGCCTCCTGGTCACGATGATCAACCTGGTGCCGATCGGCCAGCTCGACGGTGGCCACGTCATGCGGGCGTGGCTCGGCGATCGCCACGAGCGGCTGTCGGCGGTGTTCCACTGGGCGCTCCTGGCGATCGGCGCGATCGCGGGTGGCGTCATGTTCGCGAGCGCGTCGGTCGGCGGCTACGGCACCTACGACGCCGCGGCCTACGCGGTGACCGGCGTGCTGCCGTGGCTGGTGTGGGCGACCGCGCTCGCGGTGATGCGGCGGATGTCGGGCGGCGAGTATCATCCCGAGGTGCAGGGACCGCCGCTGTCGCCCGGGCGCCGCCGCCTCGCGATCGCGATGGTGATCGTGTTCCTGGTGCTGTTCGTCCCGGTGCCGATGCGAGCCGCGCTCTAGTCATGCGGGTCGCGTGCGAGCTTTGCGCCACGGTCGCGGAGGCCACGCTCGCCGCCGACGGCGCGCAGCTCGCCGTCACCTGCGCCGCGTGCGGCGGCACCTTCACCGCGGCGCTCACCGCCAACGTCGCCGCCACGCCCCCCATCGTCGACGGTCCGCGCTGCGCGAAGTGCGAGGCGCCGTCGAGCGGCGGCGGGCCGTGCCCGCGCTGCGGCCTGGCGCCCGAGCACGCCGACGCCTGGCGGGCCCGCGCCGCCGAGCCGCCGACCGCGTCGCTCGGCGCGGCGTGGGACGCGGTGGTCGCGGCCTGGTCCGACGAGCCGACCCACGAGCGCGCCGCCGCGGTCGCGATCGAGACCGGCGACTACGCGTGGCTGGCGGCCCGCTACCGCGCGATCGTGCGGACCCGCGGCGACGACGCGATCGCACGGCGCCAGCTCGACCGGCTGTCGCGCCGCGCCGAGGCGACGCTGCGCGCCACCGCCGCGCCGCCCGCCGACGGCGTCCGCGCCGCGCGCATCCCGTGGGTCGTGCTGGTCGTCGCCGCGCTGGTGATCGGCCTCGGCCTGGTCTACGCCCGCCACGTCATCGGCGAGCGCGACGAGCAGCCCGGCCGGGTCCGCCCCGCCGAGCGCATTGCTCCGTCGCGGACGCAGCGGTAGCCTGGACCACTCGCGTGGCCCAGGTCGACTTCAACGAGCGGCAGCTCACTCAGAAGCTGGTCTACTTCGGACCGCCGCGGTCCGGGAAGACGACGAACCTGCGGGCGCTGCACGAGCGCGTCGACGCCGCGGGCCGCGGTCGGCTGATGACCCTCGACACCCGCGACGATCGCACGCTGTTCTTCGACCTGTTGCCGATCTTCTTCCGCACCACCGCGCTGTCGTTCCGCATCAAGGTCTACACCGTGCCCGGTCAGCCGATGCACGAGGCGACCCGCAAGGTGGTGCTGAAGGGCGCCGACGGCGTGGTCTTCGTCGCCGACTCCTGCCCCGAGCAGGTCGAGGCCAACCGCGCGTCGTGGACCAGCATGACGCGGATGCTCCGCGATCTCGGCATGCAGTCGATCCCCGTCGTCGTGCAGTACAACAAGCGCGACCTGGTCGGCGCGCTGCCGCTCGAGCAGTGCGATCGGTTCGACGTCCTCGATCGCACGCTCTACCCCGCCAGCGCGCGCCAGGGCCCGGGCGTGCTGGCGACGTTCTTCGGCGCGCTCGGCGCGTCGTGGGACGCGCTCGACACCTCGCTGCGCCTGAGCCAGCGGTTCGGCCTGCCGCGCGACGTCTTCCTGCGCACCGTGTGCAGCCACGTCGGTGGCGACGAGGGCGAGCTGGCCCTGGCCGGCTGCTGATCAGCGTCGCGGCAGGCCGCGCGGCCGCGCCCGCACCCGCTCCTGCTGCTTGCTGCCGCAGAACTCGTAGCGCTCCAGCACCACGCGGCCGCTCGGGCCCGGCATCACGGTCTGGCTGTTGTCGAGCAGCGCGTCGGCGCGGGCGGCGTCGTAGCCGCCGGGCGCGTGGATCGTCGTGAGGCCGTCGATCCAGATGTCGTCGTCGGCCAGGGGATTGAAGTCGATGAGGTCGGTCGGCAGCACCGGGAACCCGATCGCGGCGCCATCGCGGGGCGCGACGATCTCCCAGTCCCAGCTGCGCTTCAGGCTCGGGCGTCCGATCTCCATCTCGAGCCACGCGAAGTGCGGCGCGACGCCGCCCGCCGCCTCGGGCCACGTCACCGTCCGCGTCGCGTGGTCGAACGTCGGCTCGCCGGTGATGAGCGGCAGGAACACGCCCTCGCCGTTGAACGCGTAGCTGCCGGTGTACGCGCCCCACTCGACGACGTTGTGGCTGCTGCAGCCATCGGTGCCCGACACCACGGCGTCGGTCAGGTGGGTGAAGGTCGCCGCGGGCGCCAGCGGCTGCGTCAGCCCGAGCTCGACGATGGGCGTGTCGATGCTGGCGCCGGTGTTGGCGGTCCACAGCGGGCCGCGCGGCGTGACCAGCTGCTGGTAGACGTCGATGACGTTGCTGTCGGCGGGCAGCCCGCGGTACTCCAGCGCCGAGCTGGCCTCCGGCTGCCAGGTCCCCGCGGGTAGCGTCACCGGCTGGTTGTCGGCGATCGCCACCGCGAACGCCGACTGCACGCCGAGCAGCCCACCCTTGCTGTCGCGCGCGAAGATCAGGAAGTCGATCGTCGCGGGGCAGCCGGCGAGGAAGAGCGTCGTCGTGATCGGGCCCGGCTGCTTCGGCAGCCCCGTCGAGCTCGAGCCGCAGGTGGTGACGATCTCGAAGTCGGTCGCGCTCGGGTGCGGCGTGAACGTCAGGTCGAGCTGCGGGAAGTTCTGCACCGGCTCGCCGAGCCGGAGGTGGTCGCCTGGCTTCACCGCCGCGAAGGTGCGGATCTCGCGGCTGAAGAAGCCACCCGCGGCGTGAGCGGCCTTGGGCTGCGGCGGCAGGAACGCGGTCACGTAGCCGCCCGCCGCCATCGTCGCCTGGGCGAAGCCGTTGGCGTCGGTGCGCGCCGCCAGCACCAGGCTCGCGTCGGCGTTCTGGAAGTAGACCGGCACGTCCTCGAGCGGGCCGTCGTACCGGGTGACGGTCAAGGTCACCACGCCACCGACCGAGCCGTCGACCGACGGCGCGTCGGGGCCAGGCGGGGCGTCGACGATCGTGGTCGGATCGTCACCGCACCCGGCGACCGCCAGCGCGAGCGAGAAGAGACACCAGGGACTGCGTCGGGAAGGCCTCATCGGTGCATTGTAGACGAACGTGATATAGACGGTGCGTGAGCGGGCCCGCCTCCGCCGACCCGCTCGACGAACCCGTCGAGCTGGCGCGCATGTTCTCGGGCACGGAGCTCGACGAGGCAGTCGCGAGCTTCGCGGTCGCCCACGACTGCGGCGTCGCCATCGTCGACAACGACGGCCGGGTCCTGGCCCGGGCCGGGGCCATCGCCGAGCCGGCGTGCCGCGCCACGATCGACTACATGGGCGAGCCGGTCGGCGCCGCCCTGGTCGATCCCGGGGCCCGCCGCGCCGAGGTCGCCCGCCACGTCGCCCACATCGTCGAGCTGCTCCTGCACCACGCCCACGCCCGCCGCCTCACCGGCCTGGTCCACGAGGCCGCGGTCACCGCGTCGTTCGCCGAGCTGCACGCCAAGAACCAGAGCCTCGAGGCCGCGGTGGCGCGGCTGCGCGAGGCCGATCGCGCCAAGTCGAACTTCCTCGCGACCATGTCCCACGAGCTGCGGACGCCGCTGACCTCGGTGATCGGCTACTCCGAGATGCTGCTCGAGGGCCTGGCCGGCGCCCTCACCGACGACCAGCGCGACTACGTCTCGACCATCCTCGGCAAGGCCGATCAGCTCCTGCAGCTCATCACCGCGGTGCTCGACATGTCGCGCGCCGAGAGCAGCGCGACCGCCACCGATCTGCTGCCGGTCGCGATGACCGAGCTGGTGGAGAGCGTGATCGCCAGCTTCGCGCCGCAGGCCGACAAGCGCGGCGTGTCGATCGTCCCCAGCATCGAGCGGCCGCTGCGCGCGGTCGGCGATCGCCGGCAGATCCGCCAGGTGGTTTGGAACTTCGTGTCGAACGCGGTGAAGTTCGCCGCCGACGGCAGCCAGATCGGCGTCGCGGTGCGGATCGGTCCCTTGGTGCCGGGCGGCGGCGGCTCGCGACCCGATCACCGCCTCGGCGTCCACGTCGAGGTCGCCGACTGCGGCATCGGCATCTCCCGCGATCAGCTCGCCCACATCTTCGAGCCGTTCTTCCAGGTCGACTCGTCGTCGACGCGGCAGTACGGCGGCAGCGGCCTCGGGCTCGCCCTCGCCAAGGCCTACGTCGAGGCCCACGGCGGCCGGATCTGGGTCGACTCGACGCCGGGCCAGGGCAGCCGGTTCGTCGCGTCGTTCCCGGCGCTCGCCGACGATCTGCGGCTCGCGCTCGCGAGGCCGGCGCCATGATGTCGGCGGGCGAGATCATCACGCTGGTCGCGATCGCGATCGGCCTGCTGCTGGCGTCGGGGTTCTTCTCCGGCGCCGAGGTCGCGCTGTTCGGCCTGCGCCGCGTCGATCGCGAGCAGCTCACCAACTCCGGTCGCCCGGTCGACGCCCTGGTCAAGCGGCTGATCGGTCAGCCCAAGCGGCTGGTGGTGTCGGTGCTGATCGGCAACGAGGTCGTCGGCATGACGATGGCCGCGATCGCCGCGCACCTGTGGGGCCCGGCGTGGCCCGAGGCGGCGCCGTGGGGCATCGCCGCGCTCGCGGTGCTGGCGTCGGCCGCGGTGGTGATCCTGTTCGGCGAGGTCATCCCCAAGACGCTGGCGATCCAGACGCCGATCGCGTGGGCCCGCCAGGTCGCGCAGCCGCTCGCGGCGTTCGCGTTCGTGATCACGCCGGTCCGCTGGATCCTGCAGGGCGTCGGCGAGATCATCGCGCGGCCGTTCGGCGGCACCGGTCGGCCGCGTGCCGCCGATCTGTCCGAGGAGGAGTTCCGCAAGCTGGTCGACGCCGGCAGCGCCGACGGTCAGGTCGACGCCCGCGAGCGCCGCCTGATCCACCGCGTGTTCGAGTTCGGCGACAAGAACGTCGGCCAGATCATGACCCCGCGCGACAAGGTCTTCGCGCTGTCCTACGACCTGCCCATGGCGCGGCTGGCCAAGGAGGTCGCGGGCCGCGGCTTCTCGCGGGTGCCGATCTACCAGCGTT
>JAYTAJ010000610.1:0-3808 GCA_043737575.1 Myxococcales bacterium
GATGCGGGCGTCGAGCTCCTCGTCGCCGCGCGCCTGCTCGGGCGACATGTACAGCGGCGTGCCCAGCACCATGCCGGTCTGGGTCAGGCGCGGCGAGTCGTCCTCGCCGAGGTCGGACGACCGCATCGACTTCGAGATGCCGAAGTCCACGACCTTGACGAAGTCCTTGTCCTTGCGCCGCAGCAAGAACACGTTGTCGGGCTTCACGTCGCGATGGACGATGCCCTTGGCGTGGGCGGCGCCGAGCGCCGACGCGATCTGCCGCGCGATGTGGACGATGCGCGCCTCGGGCAGCGGGCCCTCGCGGTTGAGCAGCTCGCCGAGCGACTCGCCCTCGAGGAACTCCATCACGACGAAGGTGCGGCCATCGTCGGTGTGGCCGAAGTCGGTGATGTCGATGATGTGCTCGTGACCGATCGACGACGCCAGCCGCGCCTCTTGCTCGAGGCGCGCGACCACCTGCTCCTTGCGCGCGTACTTGTCGAGCAGGACCTTCACCGCGACCCGCTTGCCGATCAGCGTGTGGGTCGCCTCGTAGACCGCGCCCATGCCGCCCTGGCCGATCTTGCGCGTCACCGAGTAGCGGCCCAGCAGCATCGTGCCGACCAGATCTTCCTCGGTCGCGAGGCGGCGCCCCCCCGACGGCGCCTCGGGCTCCGGCTCGGTGAAGACGCCCGGCGTCGGGGTCTTCATCGCGACCGCAGTGTCGGCCGCGCCCATCGACGACGAGTCCACACCCGGCTCGCTGCGCATCGCGGGCCTCGAGGCCTGCGCCGCGCGCGCGCCGCTGTCACCAGAGGCGTCGTCGCCACGTCCAGTCATTGATCCACCGACGATGGTAGGTGGCACCCGGGGCCAAGTCAAACCCCCTCCCGCTACCCTAACCGTGCGACAAGTCTCACGGAATTTCACCGCATCGCTAGATCTTCACGCCGAGATACACGGTCGCGACGAACGAGTGGTAGTCGCCCGAGTAGTCGAGCCAGGGGCCGCGCGCGGTCGGGCGGATCGTCCACTCCGGCTGCTCCTGCTGGCTGAACAGCCCGAGGAAGCCGACCTCGAAGCCGATGCGCGCGGTGTCGCCGAGGTAGATGTACTCGCCGAGCACTGCCTCGACCAGCGGCGTGCGGTGGTCGTCGTCGAGCAGGCCGACCCGACCCGCGAGGTAGAAGCCGCCGCGGGCGCTGATCTCGAGGAGGCCCATGCGCCGTTGCGACATCGCGACCTCGAGGCGGCCGCCGATCGCGACGAAGTTCGCCGCGTTGTCGTCGCGATCGCCGCTGCGATGATCGGCGACGCGCAGCCGACCGATCATGACCTCGGGCGCGACGCCGCCGCGGAACGCGTAGCCGCGCGGCTCCTTGTACGGCAGCGGCGGCAGCTCCCACGACGCGAACAGCCGCCCGATCAGCACGCCCTCGGGCTCGGCCTCGGCGCCCCACTCGGTCTCGCCGGTCGCGGGGCGGCCGATGCCCGCGGTGCCGCCGAGGTTCACGAACATCGAGCGCTCGTCGGCGGCGGCCGGCGCGGTCGCGAGCAGCAAGAGGACGAGCGCGGCGCCGAGCTTCATGATCGCAATCTCCCACGGTATGGTGCCGGCCGTCATGGGCGATATCGCGATCACGCCACGTCTGATCATTCCCGACGACGAGCTGACGATCGGCTTCTCGCGCTCGGGCGGACCCGGCGGTCAGAACGTCAACAAGGTCTCGTCGAAGGTCGACCTGCGCTGGAGCCCGGGCTCGTCGCGGGTGCTGACTCCGGTCGATCGCGACTGGCTGCTGGTGAAGCTCGGCGGTCGGCTCACCACCGCGGGCGAGCTGATCGTCACCAGCGATCTCACGCGCGATCAGATCACCAACCGCGGCGACGCCGAGGACAAGCTCGCGGCGATCGTCCGCACCGCGCTGGTGCGGCCCAAGCCGCGCCGCGCCACCAAGCCCAGCCGCGGCGCCAAGGAGCGACGCATCCAGGCCAAGAAGGGCCGCGGCGTCGTGAAGTCCGGCCGCGGCAAGGTCAGCCGCGACGACTGACTCGACTACGGCTCGCCACTCATTCCGACGTGGCTTGCTTGGTCGCCCGCGGTTCGTCCTTCACGCGCTCGCGTTCCCACTCGATCAGGTTGGCGGGCCCGACCACGAGCTTGAACAGCATGTTCGGCCCGCCGCGGTGGATGCGGCCCTCGATGTCCAGCCCCAGCGCTGCGGCGATGAAAGCCCCGTTCGAGATCCCCAGCGGAGGCCCGTTGCGTAGCTGGAACCAGGTCTCCACGTCGGTCTTGCGCTTGAAGGAGGTCTGCTCGGTGAACGTATTCACGCGACGCTGCAGCTTGATCCAATCGGCGCACGCGGCGACGGCTTCGACGTGCGACTCCAGCGCGATGCGCTCCTCGAAGAGCTCGAGCTCGATGATCGCGGCCCGCTTGAACTCCTCGTTGAGGAGGCCGATGCCAGTGCGGGTCAGGCGAGGCTGGTGGGCCATCGCGCGTTGCAGCAGCGCGCGCGCCTCCGACCGGGCCGTGGTGATGAGCGGATGCCAGATCGCTTCATCCACGAATCCTTCTTTGCGCGCTTCCATGGCGAAAGGCAAGCGTGGCGTGATGTCCCGACCGATGATCGGGGTTCCTCGTCGGTGGCGTGCTGATCATCGCGCGATGTTCACGCGCTCGCCATCGACCGATCGGCTCAGGCGCGCTTGCGCTTCTTCGGCGCCGACTTCTCGGCCTCTTCGTACAGCCGCAGCTCGGTCTCGGCGCTGGTCTGGACCGCCTCGAGATAGAGCGACAACAGCCCCGACGCCTCGCCGCGCAACGACTCGTAGTAGCGCTGGCGATCGATCGAGTGGATCACGGCGTTGGGATAGCCCGCCTCCTGCAGCAGCAGGTTCGACGCGATGCGCGCGGTGCGCCCGCTCTCCTTGGCCCACGGGAACACCGACATGAAGCGCGCATGCATGCTCGCGATGCGCTCGATCGGATGCAGCTGCTTCGTCGACGGGTCGTCGATCCAGTCCGACAGCTTCTTGAGCGCGGGGACGATCTTTTCGGGCGACGCGATGTCGTGATAGTAGAGGCGGTGGAGCGGGTTCTCCTTGCGATACGGGAGCCCCTTCGCCTTCTCGTCGGGCGACAGGATCGCGTAGATGTCGCGGAGCGTGTCGAACTTGAAGGGCTTCTTCTTGTTCGTCGCCACCTCGGCGGCCCACTCGCACGCCTCGTTGAAGCGCCGGATCTCGTCGTACGACGGGATCAGCGATGATCGCTGATGATCGTCGGATCGATCGCGGCCTTGATCTCGCTGTACGAGAGGACCTCGCCTTCGAGCGCGGCGTCGTGGTGGATCAGCGAGATGCGAAAACGGAGCAAGAACTCCGTGCGCATCGATTGGTTGATCGATCCGATCCGGACGCGCCACGCCTGACAGATCCGATCGACCTCCACGAAGCGCGCGTCGATATCCTCGGTCTCTTTGTACCTAAGCATGCGGAATCCTGACGAAACAAGCTGGGCGCGTAATCGCGCGGAGTGTATTTCAGCCCACGCGGTGCCGTCAACATCATACTCGGTTGGCTAAGGTGGTCAACGAACCCACAAATTGAGACGGTTTTGCCGACTCAACTGTGCGGATCCATAAAAGTTGCCCCGGCTTGGCAGCGGCCTCTAATGAGATCCGCGCCACGCCGCGAGGCAATGACGCCTCGCGTCAACGTGGCGCTTCGCACGCTGTGGTCACCTCCGCACACATCCCGGTCCTGCTCGCTGACGTCCTGGCGCAGCTCGCGCCGCGTTCCGGAGGCACCTACGTCGACG
>JAYTAJ010000611.1:0-8681 GCA_043737575.1 Myxococcales bacterium
CCGATCGACCTCCTGCGATCGATGGCCGAGCGCGGCACGCTGGTGGTGACGCCGACCCACTCGTCGAACATGGACTCGGTGGTGATCGGCCTCGCCCTCGAGCGCGCCGGGCTGCCGCCGGTCACCTACGGCGCCGGCAAGAACCTCTTCACCAACCCGTTCATCAGCTTCTTCATGCACAACCTCGGCGCGTACCGCGTCGATCGCCGGCTCCGCTTCGAGCTCTACAAGGACATCCTCAAGGAGTACTCGACGGTGCTCCTCGAGAGCGGCTACCACTCGCTGTTCTTCCCCGGCGGCACCCGGTGTCGGTCGAACGTGATCGAGGGCAACCTCAAGCTCGGCCTGCTCGGCACCGCGGTCACCGCGTATCGCAACTCGGTCGCCGACGGCGCGCCGCAGCGCCGCATCTACGTCGTGCCCGCGACGATCAACTACCGGCTGGTGCTCGAGGCCGAGACGCTGATCGAGGACTACCTCGCGGAGACCGGCAAGAACCGCTACATCATCACCGACGACGAGTTCTCGCGGCTCGGCCGCATCGTCGAGTTCCTCCGCAAGATCCTGGTGCACGAGGGCGCGGTGGTGATCCGCTTCGGCCGGCCGCTCGATCCGCTCGGCCACGACGTCGACGACGACGGCCAGTCGATCGATCGCGCCGGGCGGCCGCTCGATCTGCGCGGCTACTTCCAGGGCGCCGACGGCGCGGTCCGCGCCGACGAGCAGCGCGACGCCGAGTACACGCGGCTGCTCGGCCGCCGCCTCGCCGCGGCGTTCCCTCGCGAGTCGGTGTTCCACGCGACGCATGTCGTCGCCCGCGCGGTCTACGACCAGGTCTGCGCCCAGGCCGGGACCCGCGACATCTACCGGCTGACGCGGCTGCCGCCCGGCCGCGAGGTCCCGATCGCCGACGTGGTGCGCGGGCTCGGCGCGCTGCGGACGCTGCTCGCGGCGCATCCGGGCGCGGGCCGGCTGCATCAACGCGTCGAGGCCGCGGGCGACGAGGCGATCGTCGACGACGCGGTGCGCGCCCTCGGCAGCTATCACGCGCACCCGGTGCTGACCCGCCAGGGCGACACGCTGGTGGTCGGCGACGTGAAGCTCATCTTCTACTACCAGAACCGCCTCGCGCACCTGACCGACGGCGGTGGGCGATGACCCGCGGCGACACCGTCGGCATCGTCGGCGCGGGCGGCTTCGGCACCGCCCTCGCGGTGGCGCTGGCGCGGGCCGGGCGACCGGTCGCGCTGTACACGCGGACGCCGGCGATCGCGCGCGAGATCGCCGAGACCCGGCGGTGCGCGCGGCTGCCCGACGTCGCGATCCCCGACGGCGTGCAGGTGCTGCAAGATCCGGCGGCGCTGGCGGCGGCGGCGCGCTTCATCGTGATCGCGGTGACGTCGACCGACGTGACCTATCGCCTGCGCGAGCTGGGCGGCGCCCTCGACGGCAGCCACCTGATGGTCCACGCGATCGGCGCGCTGGCGCCGCCCGACGACGTCCGGGTCAGCGAGGTGATCGCGGCGCAGACGCCGGTCTTGCGCGCGGGCGTGCTGGCGGGCCCGGCGTCGCCGCGCGATCTCGCGGCCGGGCGGTTCGCGTCGATGGTGGTGGCGTCGAGCTTCGACGAGGTCGTGCAGGAGGCGCGGCGGCTCTTGAACCTGCCGCCCGCGCTGCGGCTGTACGGGACCCGCGACGTCGTCGGCGCCGAGCTGGCGTCGGCGCTGGCGGGCGCGTACACGGTCGCGCTCGGGCTGGCCGACGGCATCGACGTCGGGCCCGGGCCGCGCGCGGTGCTGGTGACCCGCGCGGTCGCCGAGTCGTCGCGGCTCGGCGAGGCGCTGGGCGGGCAGGGCAAGACCTTCGCGGGGCTCGCCGGGCTCGGCAACCTGCTGGTGCGGGCCGGCACCGACGACGATCCCGACTACGCGCTCGGCCGCGCCCTGGCGCGCGGCGAGGCGGTGACCGATCGGCTCACCGAGGGCGCGCGCGCCGCGATCGCGGGGATGCGGCTGGCGCAGCGCAAGCGGGTGCGGATGCCGCTGCTCGCCGGGCTCGCCGCGGTGCTCGCGGGCCGCGCGACGGTCGCCGACGCCGCGCGGCTGGCGGCCGACACCGTCGCGACCGAGGAGTGATCACCGCGCGTCGAACAACAGGTACTCAGGATCGCGCGCGTAGCTTACCGCGGCGACGCGGGTGCCGCGCGGGCTGACCCGCGGCGCGCCGAGGTCGGAGCCGACCGCCTCGGTCTCGGCGGTGACGGTGCCATCGAGCCCGATCACCAGCAGCGCGTGGCGCGGCGCGCGGCTCACCGCGACGACGTAGCTGCCGTCGTGGCCCCAGGTCGCGGACTCGACGCTGCGGCCCGGCACCGCGACGACCTGCTCGGCGCCGGTCGCGGGATCGACGACGGCGACCGCGCCGCCGCTGGTGACGAGCCAGCGATCGTCGGGGCCGATCGCGACGTGCGGCACCTCGGCGAGGGGGCGGGTGACGATCGTGGGCGCCTCGCGGCCGTCGGCGAGGTCGAGCCACGCGAACCGCACGGTGTCGCCGTCGACGACGCCGATGGCGCAGCGGCCGGCGCCGCAGCTCGGCCCGCGCCGCGTCGCGCACGGCCACGCGGCGACGGTGCGCGGCTGGCGATCGCGCAGCGCGACCAGCGTGCAGCGCGGCTCGGCGGCCTCGGTGCGAGCGACGACCAGCAGCTCGGCGCCGACCTGCGCGATCGGCGTGCCGGCGATCGCGATGGTGGTGACGTCGGGGTAGCCGGCGACGCGCTGGATGACGAGGCCGCGGCTCGAGACGGTGCATGGCGCGAGGTCGGCCCGGTCGGCTGCCCCGCGGCGAGGACGACCCGCAGCACCGCGACCGCGCGCTCGCCATCCACGCGGCGTCGCCGCGGTCGGTAGGCATCACTCAGGTCTGCGACACACACCCTCAACCGGTCGACAGTAGCGCAAGATCGTCCACGCGACCGGACGCTGCTACCATGCGCGCAGTCCGCGCATGCGCCCGTCGATCTCCACGGCCCTCGGCCTCCTCGTCGCGGCCACCGCATGTCACCCGGCGCCACGCGGCCGGTTGGCCGCGGCGCGCGACGGCCTGAGCGTCGCGATCTACGCCGACCGCGGCGGCGCGCCCGATCGCGGCCGCGCCTACCTCGACGATCGCCGCTGGCTCGACGTGCCCGCGGCGGGGTGGCTCGACATCGTCGACGTCGCCGCCGACCTGGAGCTCGACAGCGTGGTCGTCGCGTCGGCCAGCGATCCGGGCGGCTTCGAGGCCAGCCAGTGCCAGCGGCTCGGCGCCGACCTCGGCGCGGGCGCGTGGCTGGTCGGCCACGAGGTGACGATGACGACCGCGGGCGGCGACGAGATCCGCGGCCATGTCCGCGAGGTCGGCGGGCTGATCGGCGTGATCCACGACGACGAGCGCGGCGTCGCCGTCGAGGTCCGCCAGATCACCAGCGTGCTCGGCCTCGAGGGCGACGACCTGCGCCCCGATCCGGCGATGCTCGGCGAGCACGCCTACGGCCGCCTCGACGACGGCAGCGCGGTGTACGGGCCGATCGTCGCGCTGCGCACCGCCACCGCCACCGTCGAGACCGCCGACGCCCAGCGGGTCGTCGTCGAGCTCCGCGCGCTGGCCCACGTCCGGGTCGCGGGCGTGTCCGGGGCCCCGACCCTGCGCTGCCGCGTCCGCGCGCGCCGCCCCGGCCGCCATCTGGTGCGCGCGTCCTACGCCAGCGACGGCTTTCGCTGGACCGCGAGCTACCGCGCCGCGCTTCCCGACGGCGACGCCGCGATCGCCGCGATCGCGGTCGCGACCCGCTTCACCATCGCCGCCCCGATCCTGACCACCGCGCGGCCCGCGACCGTCGAGCTCCTGGCCGGGCTGCCCGACGGCGACGAGCCGCCGCTGTCGGTGTGGCGCGGCGACGTCGCGATCGGCGGCGGTGCGGTCGTCGTGCTCGGCGAGCCGATCGAGCGCGACGCCCGGCTCGGCTGGGTCTACCGCGGCGCGCTGGGCTCGGCCGACGAGGACGCGACCAGCGAGTACTGGTACACCGCGTCCCACGGCCTGGTGTGGCAGGAGCTGGCGCTGGCGCCGCGGCCCGACGACGTGCCCGGGCCGATCGAGATCGTGATCGACGCCGCCGCGGCCCGGGTCGTGCGCGCCCAGCTCCCCGCCGCCGATCGCGGACCCCCGACCGCGATCCGCCTCCCGATCACGACGTCGTCGTCGCTGGTCGGCTTTCGCCGCAAGCGCCAGCTGGTGCGGGACGGCGCCGCGATCGCCGACGAGGTGCTGTACTCGGTGTCGAACCGCGGCGATCGACCGATGCGGGTGACGATCGAAGAGGAGCTGCGCGCGTACCAGGGCGCCCGGCTGCGCCACGAGCGGCCCGAGGGCGCGGGCGAGCTGCGCCCCGATCGGTTCCGCCGCGTCGTCGAGATCGCGCCCGGCGGCATCGCCCAAGGCGCCATCGTCATCCAGTACGGCGTCGAGCCGATCGTGCGGCGGCCGCGATGATGGAGCCCGCGGTCGAGCTGGATCCGCGCACCGCCGAGGCCGGCGCCGCGCTGCGCGCCGAGCTGGCGCGGGTCCGCAGCCAGATCCGCACCGCGCTGCTCGCGGGCGGCCCGGGCGGCGACGTCACCGCCGCCTTGTCCGACGCGTACGATCGCGCGATCGCGGCGCGGTGGCGGTGGGCGATCGAGGGCCTCGACGCCCGGCTCGCGCTGGTGCCGACCGGCGGCTGGGCTCGGCGCGAGCTGGCGCCGTTCTCGGACATCGACTTCCTGGTCCTCCACGACGGCGACGAGGCCGCGGCCAAGCGCTGCGCCGATCGCCTGCTGTATCCGCTGTGGGACGCCAAGGTCGCGGTCGGTCACGCGGTGCGCGAGCCGCGGGCGTGCGCGCGCCTGGCCAAGGACGATCTGCCGACCGCGACGTCTCTGGTCGACGTCCGCCACCTGGTCGGCGACGCCGCGCTCACCGACGCCTTGCGCGCCGCGACCCGCAGCGCGATCGCGCCCGGCGGCGACGCCAACGAGTTCATCGCCCAGCTCGCCGCCGAGAAGCGCCGCCGCCACGATCGCTTCGGCGCGTCGCTGTATCTGCTCGAGCCGAACCTCAAGCAGGGCATCGGCGGGCTGCGCGACCTCGCGACCGCGCTGTGGGCGGCGCGGGCTCGCTGGCTGTTGCGCGCCGGGCCGCTGCCGTCCCACGGTGAGTCGATCGTGCGGCTGCGCGAGCTCGGCCACCTGACCGGACGCCAGGCCCGCGTCCTCGCCGACGCCCGCGACTTCCTGCTCGGGCTGCGCGCGCTGATCCAGCTGCAGATCGGCCGCCGCAACGATCAGCTCACCTTCGAGGTCCAGGAGGCGATCGCGCCCGCGCTGTATCCCGACGCCGCGCCGACCGCGGGCTCGCGGGCCGCGGTCGCGCCCGCGGTCGAGGCGCTGATGCGCGACTACTACCTCCACGCCCGCGGCGTCGGCGAGATCGCCGATCGCCTGCTCGAGACCGCGCGGGTGCCGCCGCGCCGCAAGCCGCGCATCCACCGCATCGACGGCAGCTTCCTGACCTTCAACGGCGAGCTCGCGGTGCGCGACGCTCGGGTGTTGTCGGAGCGCCCCAGCGAGATGCTGCGGCTGTTCCGGGTCGCGGTCGCCGAGCAGATCGCGGTGTACGGCCACACCCGCGACGTGATCGCCGAGCTGGCGCCGACCGCGGGCGACGCGCTGCGCACCGATCCGATCGCGGCCCGCCACTTCCTCGATGCGCTCGGCGATCCCGCCGACCGCGGTCAGCCGTCGGCCCTCGAGATCCTCCACCAGCTCGGCGTCGTCAACGCGCTCTTGCCCGAGTGGGCGCCGTGCACCGGCCGGGTCCAGCACGACCTCTATCACGTCTACACCGTCGACCAGCACCAGCTCTACGCGGTGGCGATGTTGAAGCGCATCGCGCGCGGCGAGCTCGCCGCCGAGCACCCGATCGCGACGCAGGTGTATCCGCTGGTCGCGCGCAAGCCGCCGCTCTACCTCGCGACCTTGCTCCACGACGTCGGCAAGCCGCAGGGCAAGGGCCACGCCGAGAAGGGCGCGCTGATCACCGCGGGGATCGGACGCCGCCTCGGCCTGTCCGAGGACGATGTCGCCGCCGCCGAGTTCCTGGTCCGCCAGCACCTGACGATGTCGCATCTCTCGCAGCGCCGCGATCTCGGCGATCCGGAAGTGATCGCGCGCTTCGCCGACAAGGTCGGCGACGGCGAGCGCCTCGCGCAGCTCTACCTGCTGACGCTGTGCGACTCGGCGATGACCGCGCCCGACAGCCTCAGCACCTGGAAGGCCGAGCTGCTGCGCGATCTCTACCTGCGGACCCGCGAGCTGCTCGACGAGCGCGCCGGCCAGGCCGCGAGCAAGCCCGCCGCCGCGACGCCGTCGGTCGGCGAGCGCACCGCGCGCATCCTCAGCCTCGCTGCCCACGACGACGATGGCGGCGGTCGCGATCAGCTCGCGCAGATCCTCGGCGGCCTCGACGCCCGGTTCGCCGGCCAGCTCACGCCGCGCCAGACCGCGCGCCACGTCCGCCTGGTCGCCGAGGTCGAGGCCAAGGGCGCCACCGTCGGCGTCGCCGCGTTCCACTTTCCGCTGCGCGGCCACAGCGAGGTCGCGGTGGTCGCGCCCGACGCGCCCGGCGTGCTCGCCGCGATCGCGGGCGCGCTGGTCGCCCATCGTGTCGACGTGCTCGGCGCCGTGGTCGGCCGCGCGGTGACGCCCGCGGGGGCGCGCGCCCTCGATCTGTTCTACGTCCGCGACTCGATCGGCGCGCCGATCCCCGGCGACGATCCGCGGTGGGCGCGGCTCGAGGCCGACCTCGCGACCCTGTGCGGCGGCGGCGCCCCCGGCTCCGACGCGGTGGCGGCGCTGATCGCGCGGCGGCGACCGCGCTCCGGCCTGCCGGCGCGGATCACGCCCGCGGTCGCGACCGAGATCCGGATCGACAACGGCGAGTCGGCCGACGCGACGATCGTCGAGATCTTCACGCGCGATCATCTCGGCGTGCTGCACGCGATCACGCAGGCGCTGGCCGACGCCGGCCTCGACATCTCGCTGTCGAAGATCTCGACCGAAGGCGAGAAGGTCGCCGACGTCTTCTACGTCACCGCGGCCGGCAAGAAGCTGGTCGGCGCCGAGGCCGAGGAGGCGGTGCGCCAGCGGCTGCACGCCGCGCTCGCCGCGATCGCATGAGCGCCGTCGACACGCCGCCCGGCCTCGGCCTGCCCGGCGCCCAGGTCGGCTGGTTCCGGGCCCGGCCCGGGGCGCGGCGCCTCGCGGTCCGCGGCTTCGGGTTCTGCCTCGTCGTCGGCATCGCCGCGATCTGGCTGACCCGTCGTCGCCTCGACTACGAGGTGCTCGCGGGCCGGCTGATCGTCGTCGTCACCGCGATCCTGGTGTGCGCGGTCGCCCTCGCGGTGCGGCAGGCGCGGATCGGCATCGCCAGCGACGGCGTCCGCTGGGGCTGGGGCGAGCTGACCGTCCGCATGGCCGCCGATCGGATCAGGGCGGTGACGCTCTACCGCGACGCGATCGCGCTGCGGCCGCGGCGCGGCTCGACCTGGTTCCTGGCGCGCCGCGACTGGGATCGCTTCGAGGCGATGCGCCGCGCCGCCGTCGCCGCCGCGCTGCCGTGTCAGGAGCTGGATCGCGCCGCGCCGTGGCGGGCCCGGCTGCAGAGCTACGGCCGCGTCGTCGACGGGCTGGTCGTGATCGGCGCGATCGCGGTGACGATCGTGGCGACCCTCGCGCTCGCCGCATGATCGCCGCGTCCGAGCTGCTACATTCCGCGCATGAAGCGCGCGCTCGCATCCGTCCTGCTGCTGCTCGTCGTCCCGTCGCTCGCCGCGTGCGATCGCAAGAAGCCCGAGGGCGCGCTGCCGCCCGCGACCGACTGGCAGGCGCCCGCGCCGGGCGGTGGCGCCGCCCCGATGAAGCCCCCCGCGGTCGGTGGCGGTGGCGCCGCCAATCCCCACGCCGGCGTCCCGGGCGCACCGCCGCTCGGCGGTGGCGGCGGCGGCGGCGATCCGCACGCGGGCGTGCAGGGCGCGCCGCCGCTCAACGGCCACGAGGCCAGCCCGCACGGCGGTGGCGGCGGTGGTGGCGTCGACGTCGCCGCGATGGGCCTGCCGCCCCCCGATCCCGATCGGCCGATCGATCCGACCAAGGTCATCGAGGGCACGCTCGACGTGCCCGCCGCGCTACGCGCCAAGATCCCCGCGGGCGCCGCGATCTTCATCAGCGTGCGCACCCTCGATCCCGCCAGCGGCGAGGGCCGCGGCGCGCCGATCGCCGTCGACAAGCTGGTGGCGACCGGGACCTGGCCGATGACGTGGAAGCTGACCGAGGCCCAGGCGATGATCGGCGGCACCGGGTTCGGCGGCGACGTCGTCGTGTCGGTGCGCTTCGATCAGGACTCCGACGCGATGTCGAAGCAGCCCGGCGACATCACCGGCAAGCTGACCACCAAGATCCCGTCGAGCGGCCTCGCGATCAAGCTCGACACCCCGCTGTGATCACAGGCCGCGCAGGTGCGCGGTGTCGTTGATCGTGACGATGCGCCAGCGGTCGCGCGCGCGATGCTCGTAGTGGCTGATCGACGCGTTGTCGACGAGG
>JAYTAJ010000612.1:0-3803 GCA_043737575.1 Myxococcales bacterium
GCGCCACCCGCGCGGGCCAGGTTGACGTCGCTCTCGGTGATGCCACCGACGCCGGTCGCGATCACGTTGACGCGGACCTTCTCGGTCGACTGCTTGACCAGGGCGGCCTTGAGCGCCTCGGCCGAGCCCTGCACGTCGGCCTTGAGGACGATCTTGAGCTCCTTGACGTCGCCCTCGTTCATCCGCTGCATGATGCTCTCGAGGGTCACCTTGGTCGTGACCGAGAGCTCCTTGCGGCGCCAGGCCTGACGGCGGTGCTCGACGACCTGCTTCGCAGCCTTGTCGTCCTCGGCGACGTTGACCTGATCGCCGGCCTCGGGCACGCCATCGAGCCCGAGGATCTCGACCGGCGTCGACGGCCCGGCCTCCTTGAGGCTGTCGCCGCGGGCGTCGAGCATCGCGCGGACCTTGCCGTAGGTCCGGCCGGCCACGAGGATGTCGCCGACCCGGAGCGTGCCCTCCTGGATCAGGATGGTGCCCATCGGGCCGCGGTTGCGGTCGAGGCGCGCCTCGATCACCAAGCCGGTGGCCGGCTTGTCGGGGTTGGCCTTCAGCTCGGCGACCTCGGCGATGAGCGCGATGGTCTCGAGCAGCTTCTCGATGTTCTCGCCCTTCAAGGCCGAGACGTTGACGTACTGCGTGTCACCGCCCCACTCCTCGGGGATGAGCCCCTGATCGGCGAGCTGCTGGCGGATGCGATCGGGCGAAGCGTCGGGCAGATCGATCTTGTTGACCGCGACGATGATCGGGACCTTGGCGTCCTTGGCGTGCGACAGCGCCTCGAGGGTCTGCGGCATGACGCCGTCGTTGGCCGCGACGACCAGGATGACGATGTCGGTGGCCTGAGCGCCGCGGGCGCGCATCTCGGTGAACGCCTCGTGACCGGGCGTGTCGAGGAAGACGATCTCGCCGTGGTTGGAGCCGGCGGGGACCTTGTACGCGGCGATGTGCTGGGTGATGCCACCCGACTCACCGGCCGCGACCTTGGCGCTGCGGATCCGATCGAGCAGCGAGGTCTTGCCGTGATCGACGTGACCCATGACGGTCACGACCGGTGCGCGATGCACCATCTTCTCGGCGTCGTCCTTGGCCTCGGCGAAGATATCCTCTTCCTTGAACGCGACGTTCTGGACCTCGTAGCCGAACTCGCTGGCGAGGATCTGCGCGGTCTCGAAGTCGATCGAGGCGTTGATCGTCACGCCGGCCATGCCCATGGCCCACAGCTTCTTCAGGACCTCGGTCGCCTTCACGCCCAGGCCGCGGGCGAGCTCGCCGATCGCGATCGTCTCCTCCATGCGGATGACGCGCTTGTGCTCGGCGGGCGTGGTGCGGATCGTCGGCTGGCCCTTGCCCTTGCCGGTCGAGAACGGCAGCTTCTTCTTGCCGAAGTCGCGGTTCTGTCCGCCCTTCGGACCGCCCTTGGCCTGCTGGTCCGCGTAGCGTCCGCGGATCTGCGTGCCGGGAGGTCCGGGCGGCTTGGCCGGGGCCGGACGGCCTCCGGTCGTGGTCGCCGCGCGCTCGGTGATCTGGATGCGGGTCGGCAGCTTGATGACGGTGCCGACGGCGGGACGCGACGGATCGCGGACCACCTCGGGCGGGGGCGCCACGGGTGCTGCGACCTCGGCGACCGGCGCCGGCCGCTCGGCGGCGCGCTCGGCCGAACGCGCGCGGGCGCGCTCGAGCTCGATCTCGAACCGCGATCGCGCGGTGGTCGCCACTTCCTCGACGGTGACCGGGGCCGCGACCTGGCGCGGCTCGGAGTCGCGGGGACGGACGATGACGGTGGGACGCGGGCCCATCGGCATCGGCGGCGCGACCTCGGGGGCCGCGACCTGCTGCATGCCGCTGCCGCTGCCGCCCGACCGGCCCGAAGGCTGGCTGGTCGGCTGCGACGGCCGGCCGATCGACGGTCCGGCGACGAACACCCGGGTCCGGGGCTCGGCGCGCGGCGCGACCGAGGGCGGCGCGACCGGCTCGCTGGCCGACTCGACGCGCTCGCGGATCGGCTCGGACGCGACCGGCTCGCTGGCGGCGACGCGGTCGTCCTGACCGCGATCATCCTGCCCGCTGCGATCGTCACGGCGAGACTCGGCACGCACTTCGTCAGTGCGTTCGTCGCGCTCGGGTGACGACACCGGGACGCGATCTTCGACCTCGATCGGCGTGGACGCGGCGCGGGACACCGCCGGCTGGTCGGCGACGACGCGGTCGTCATCGCGATCGTCGCTGGCCCGGGTCTCGGGGACGCGCTCGACCCGGGGCTCGACGCGCTCGTGGACCGGCTCGGTCTCGACGACCGGAGTGCGACGCACCTCGATCGGCGGTGCGACGCGCTCGGGCGTGCGCTCGACCTGAGCGGGCGCGATCTCCTCGACGGCGCGACGGCGAACCATCGGCGGCGGCGAGTGGACGACCGCGGGTGCGGGAGGCGGCGCATCGGGCGCGCTCGAGCGGCGACGGATCACGGTCCCGGTGCCGGTCCCGACCTTCTGCGACTCGGTCGGCGTCGCGGTGGCGATCTTCTCGCGCTCCAGCGACTTCTTGATGCGCGCCACATCGTCGGCGTTGAGCGACGACATGTGATTGTTCACCTCGAGCCCCAGCGAACGGATCTTCGCCAGCAGCTCTTTGTTGGGGATCCCGACCTCTTTCGCTATCTCGTAAACGCGCATCTAGGCTCCGTGACTCGCTCGGTCCACAATCGGGTCGACGGGTGAGGTCGGCGACGGCTGGGACGTGAGGTGCGGTGCGCGTTCTACTGCGTTCGCGCCCCCTTGGCTAGCGGCAATGGCGTCGCTAGCGACGGTGACTCGCGGTTGCGACGATCGCCCGGCCGCGATCCCGGCGATCGCGTCGAGCTGGGCCCGCGACACGTTGCGCTTGAACGCGCGAGCTAGCCCACCTTTTCCGGCGGCCTTGAGGCAGTCGGGACGTTGGTGGACGTAGCCGCCTCGGCCGGTGGCGCGGCGCCGCGGATCGGCGACGAGCGCGTCGTCGACCACCGCGATCCGCAGGAGCTCGGCCTGGGGTGCAGTGGTCCGACATCCGACGCAGGTACGCGTCGGCCCTTGACGGCGAGGTGACGGCGTCGTGACACGGGTGGGTTCGATCAAGAATCGCTCCCCGACGCCAGGTACGAGATGACCCGCTGGCGCAGCTTGGCGAGGTCGCTCATGTCGATGCCGGTCACCGACGCGATGTGCTCGATCGGCGCCTTCACCAGCTCCTCGGGCGAACGGACGTTGGCCTGGGCGAGGATCTCGAGGACCTCCTCGTTGACGCCCGGGACCTCGAGCAGTTGCTCGGTGCCGGTGAGCAGCGCGCGCCGCTCGGTCTCGCGCTTGACGTCGTCGGGACGACGGCGCGAGCTGGACAGGAAGTCCTGGGCGCCGCCGATGATCTTGCGCGCGCCGTCGACGCCGCCCGAGCCCGGGACCTGGGCCAGCTCCTCGGGCATCGCCCGCGACAGCTCGGCGACCGAGCGCCAGCCGAGCTTGAACAGCGTCTCCGCGAGGTCGTGGGACACCGCGGGGATCGACATGATCTGCTCCTTGGCGCGGCGCTCGAGCTCGTAGATCTTCGACTCGGAGTGGATGTCGATGCGCCAGCCGGTCAGCTGCGACGCGAGCCGGACGTTCTGGCCCTTCTTGCCGATCGCGAGCGACAGCTTCTCGTCGGGGACGACCAGCTCCATGCGGTGGCCCTCGGCGTCGATGATGACGCGCGACACCTCGGCGGGCGCGATCGCGTTGCACACGAAGCGCGCGGGGTCGTCGTCGTAGGGGACGATGTCGATCTTCTCG